>NZ_JBZQEK010000006.1:0-57762 GCF_058719085.1 Candidatus Benthicola sp. | reverse complement strand
CGTGGAACAGGGGGTGGTGGCCCCACGTCCACAGGATCTCATCCGGATCCTCCATCCCGGCCTCGATCTCTCTCAATCGGGCGAGATAGGCCTCTTTGCCGCGGACAGCCTCGACCCGCCCACTCGGGAGATTCCAGTCGAACGGAGTGATCATGTGCATCTGCAGCACGAAGCCGCCGACGAGCAGCGGATGCAGGTGGTTGTCGATGAACCCCGGTACCAGCACCTTGTCCTCGAACGTGTCGACCACGTCGTACCGCTGGCCGTCGAGCTGCTGCCGCACCTCCTCGAGGCTTCCCACCGCAACGATCCTGTCATCGGCGACCGCGACCGCCGTCGCTTCCGGTGTGGACTCATCCATCGTGATGATCTTCTTCGCCGTATAGACGACGGCCAGTTCGCCTCCCTCAGCGGCCCGTTCGCCTTCCCCTTGGGCGCAGCCGATTGACCCCAGGCCGCAGAACAGAAGGATCGTTAGCACACCCACT
Source organism: Candidatus Benthicola sp. (assembly GCF_058719085.1). Lineage (NCBI taxonomy): Bacteria > Pseudomonadati > Gemmatimonadota > Gemmatimonadia > Candidatus Palauibacterales > Candidatus Palauibacteraceae > Candidatus Benthicola > Candidatus Benthicola sp. The sequence continues at coordinate 57,274 of NZ_JBZQEK010000006.1, read as the reverse complement.
AAGGAACGTGTGCTACTGCCTTTCATGATGCTTTCTCCTCATCAGATTGAGCTCGGAAAACCCGGCATCCACTGGCAGGACGATGCCGTTGCGGAACACGACAATCTCCTCGGCCCCTGCTCCGCCGGAGTCGCCGCGGCAGCCCGCAAGTGTCAGTCCCGCCAGAGCTCCGGAACTGGTTTTGACGAAGGTCCGTCGATCCCACTGCATGGTTCTCTCCTAGAGCAGTGGCACGATGGCGAAGCGGAAAGTCCATTCGGCCGATACGCCGGTGTCCGCGAAGTTGTATTCCGCGTCGGCGTAGAATCGCACCGGCAGCTTGCCGATGCTTACGAGCTTCCCGAGCCGGCCTCCCAGTGGCAGCGACGTCCACGCGCCGGAATTGAAATCGTAGTTGAACATCATCTCGGACAGTTCCACCGACCAGTTCTTGCCCAATCCGTAGCTGCCGAAGGGTTGCCCCGTCATGATGCTGACGTCGTCCCGGTCACTGGCCCCCGCCACGCTGAAGTTGGTCAGAAAGATCCCGCCTACGAGGAGCTTACCCGCCTTGTGAAGGGCCCCGAACGCAGGGCCCAGCGACCACTTCTCGCTGCCGAGTGCCGGATCCGAGGCCGTGGGCACGATCGCCGACAGGCCAGCGGCGATCTGCCCGCCCTTCCACGGCGCCGGAAAGATCAGGAGGTCGAACAGGGCCATGTCCGCGATTCCGGTCTTGTCCGCCGTCGGCACGTAGCCCGGCGGGAGCGTGTTCCCCTGGTCATCGTCAGCCAGGGTCGCCCAGTCCGGACCGGCGAGCACGAACGGAAGCGTGATCCGCGCGATGTGCTGCAGCTTCCCGGTCTTGAACGGTATGATCGGCATCACAACCAGGTTCGTCTGATCGGCTCCCGAAAGGTTGTGAAAGCTCGGGGTGTGGCTCACCACCACCTGCATCATGGTCAGGGCGGCCGTTGGGTTTCGGGCTTGCTGGGCCAGATCACTTTCGGATTGCTTCTGCTCCTGCGCGACGGCCTGGCCGACCGTGCCCAGGCCGACGGATATGCCGATCAGCAGTGGAACCCAACTCGCTTTCATCGCGCCTCCTTGGTCGCTACGTACTGGCGTCTTTCGGCCGCTTCTCGCGTCCTATATGCCGTCGTTGCCCTCGACCTCCCCCGTGCTCACGATCCGCAGGTCATGGGTCTGACCGAGCACCCGCAGGGCGCCCAGCAGCGTGTGGAATTCTCCGGAGGCGAGGTATGCCTCCAACCCGGCTCGATCGCTCCATCTTTCCTCCCACAGGAAGCGGTCCGGTGTCCCTTCCCGGGCGAAGACCCTGCGCTCGACGCAAGTCGAATCCGCGGTGAGCCGCTCTTCAAGCAGACTCTCTGCCGCCTGAATGAACTCCTGCCGCTTGCCCGGCGCGATCTCGATGAGGATCTCCAGCTCGATCACCTTGCACCCGTTTCGAAGAGCAGATCTGGGCCGGCGGCCGAAAGGGGTGCACACATCGTGCCCATCCAATGGACGGATCTCATGAACGATGGGAGGAGCCGTAACTATATGTGTGAAATAGCCTTGACGAAAGCAGCCGGCCCGTGCTCCGAACGTCAGGGGTGAAGGGAGGGACCACGACATGTCGCAGATCCACGAAATATCGTGACCCATCGCCTCCGAATGGACCATGGCCATGCCAGGGAGGGGTCCTGAATCAGGAGTTTCGATGGATGCCGTGCTTCTTCAGCCGCGACCGAAGTGTGCTCGGCTTGAGACCCAGGCGGGCCGCCGCACCGTCTTCGCCCTCGATCTTCCACTCCGTTGCTTCGAGCACACTTTCGATGTGCTCGCGCTCCACGGCCGCCAGAGGACGGTATGAGGAGGCCGGAAGACCGGACACGTGATTCCGGTGGTTCGCGTCGAACCCGGGCGGAAGGCTCAGAACCGATCCGTCCGAGAGAATCACGGAGCGCTCCAACACGTTCTCGAGCTCCCGAATGTTCCCGGGCCACGAGTATTCGACGAGCCGTCGCAGCATCGGACCGGGCACCGAATCGATACTCTTGCCCAGTTGCAGGTTGAGGCGCCGGATAAAGTGATGCACTAGTGCCGGAATGTCTTCCCGGCGCTCCCGCAGCGGAGGGACGGTGATCGGATACACGTGGATGCGGTAGAACAGGTCTTCTCGCAGCCGTCCCGATTCCACCTCGGTCTCCAGATGACGGTTCGTCGCCGCGACGATCCGTACATCGACGCGTCTCGGCCGCGAGGCGCCGACCGGAGTGAACTCCGAGGTATCGAGCACCCGCAGGAGCTTGATCTGGAGGTCCGGGGAAAGCTCGCCGATCTCGTCCAGGAAAAGGGTCCCCCCATCGGCCAGCTCGAACCGCCCCTTCCGGGCCCTGGTGGCCCCGGTGAAAGCCCCGCGCTCGTGGCCGAAGAGCTCCGTCTCGACGAGATTCGGCGGAAGAGTGCCACAGTCCACCGTGATGAACGGTCCCTCTGACCTCGCGCTTCGCCGGTGAATGGCCCGCGCGATGAGCCCCTTTCCGACCCCCGTCTCGCCCTCGATCAGGACGGTGGCGTCCGTTCCCGCGACCTGTTCCACGCGGAACAGCACGTACCGGAGGGCATCGCTGTCCCCGACGATCTCTTCGAATCCGTGGCTCGATTCGAGCTCCTGGCGAAGAAACAGGTTCTCCTCCTCGAGCTGCCGACGGAGTTCTTCCAGCTCCCGAATCGCTTCATCCCGAGCGACTTCTGCTTCTCGCTGGTCCGTAACGTCCACACCGAGACTCACGAGCCCCGTCATGTCGCCCGCCGGGTCGAGCAGGGGAATCTTCACCCACATGGCGGCACGCCTGCGTCCGTCCCGGGAGCGAAACGCTACCTCGAGCGGAGCATCCGCCCGTTCGGGAGCCGAGTACAGTTCTTCCAACTGCGTACGATCTTCGTCGGAGACGAGGTCGGCGATGTGGCGTCCGACCACGTCCCTTTCGGACCAGCCCGTCACGCGCGAAAAGTAGGGGTTCACGTAGGCGATACGCCCCGCGTTATCGACCTCGGTCACGAACAGGTCCACGTGATCGAGGAGCGCCCGCCAGCGACGCTGGCTTTCCCTCATCTCTTCCGACAGATCGGCCGCTCGCGCCACGTCCAGCGCCAGCTCGGATCCAACGAACAACACGAGGACCAGGTAGGCGAAGGAGAACAGGTACGGTGCGTCGACCACACCGAACTCGGACAGCGGTCCTATGACCCAGAAGGCAACGGCGAACGGAGCGAAGGCGGCGCTGAGTACGGATGCTCGCCGTCGCTCACCCGCGTGCCACAGTTTCCGGGCTCCGATCACGAAGAGGATCACGATCAGCGCACCAGGCAGGGTCGCCAGGGGCCAGATCGCCTGTGGACGGCCTTCGGCGAACGCGATCACCTCGCCCCAGGGCAACTCGATCGCGCGCAGTCCCGTGACCTCATCGTACAGGAGCGTGAACGGAGACAGGAAGTTGACGATCAGCAGCGCCGTCACGAGGACCAGAACCGTGAACGCGAGCCGATTGCGTTCCACCCGCCCGTACTCCTTGATGAACCAGGCGAAGCCGGCCAGGAATACGGCCAGGAACGCGACCTGCCATCGGAGGGCCGAGACATAGGTGTCGATGCCACCAGCCACGTAGAGACGCGCTTCCGCCAGACTCGCAACTCCCGAGGCGATGGCTGCCAGTCCGAACCACCCGTAGTACGCGTGACTCCGGCGGATCATCCAGACGGCCCCCGACAGCAAGCCAACGGTGAGGCTGGCAGCCGACGCCATATACAGCGCGACGATCAGGGGGCTTACTTGGTCCACCGCTCATCCTCGGTGAACACGGTGTCCACAACGGGCGTCGGCTCAACGTCCCGAAGGGCCTTCGCGATCCGTTCGCGCACGGCGTCGAGCTCCGCCACGCGGTCCGGCCTGAACTCGGAACTCACTACAAGCTGGTTCAGCACGTACAGGAACCGCCCCACCTTCATCATACGCACGTGCGAGACCTGGAGCGGCACGTCTTCGATGGCGCCGCCCACCCTCCGCCGCACTTCCTCCTGAATCGCTGGATCCGGAGCGAAGGCCAGTATCTCGCGAACGCCCTCGCGAACCGTACGGATCGGTACCGCGAGAATCGCTAGAACGAGGACCACGACCAGCGTCGGATCCACGTAGGGCACCAGGTAAGCGAACCTCGTACGCCCCATGACCAGGGCGAGAACGAACACGGCGGCGACCACGCCGCTGAGCAGCCCGTCGATGAGCCAGTTCCTCGAGTCCACCTCGAGAAGGGGCGAGACGAGCCGCCGGGCGGCCCGGCGCTGAGCCGCGCCCACCAGAAGGCAGCCGACCAGGGCGATCACAGCATACACGATTCCGAGCCCGGGCCGGACCTCCCGGCCACCGCTCAGGATCGCACCGATGCTCCCGGCCAGGGCGAAACCGGCCACCCCCAGCATCAGAAGACCCTTGATGGTGTTCAGGAAAGGCTCGAATTGGGCGTACCCGAAATGGAAGTGCTCGTCGGGCGGCTGATGCACCAGCCGGGCCACGCGGATGGTGACGACAGCCATCGCGAAGCCGACCAGGGAAAAGAACCCGTCGAGCAGGACGGCCTGAGAGCCGGAGAGCCACCCGAAGCCGAGCCCGAGCGCGGCCATGACGAGATTCATGGCAACGGAGAGCCGCAGGGCCCTGGTCTCGTCTGGCATGGCGGTCTCCGGCGTCTCGTTCGTGCTGATATTGTGCGATCGGGCGGCGGTGCGGCGCTGACAGCGGCGGCTACGGCGGGCTCTCGCTTCTCCGCCTCTCGGTCTCCTGCGACGTGTACAGCCCCACCATTCGCGCCACCAGGATCACCAGGTAGAGCTGACCGAGTACCGCCTCGAGCATGGCGAGGATCCGCGCGGCCTCGCTCTTCGGGTGAATGTCGCCGTACCCCAGCGTGGTAAGGGTGACGAAGCTGAAGTAGACCATCGATCCCTGTGCCCTGACGGAGAGGTCCCGCCAGTCGACGGAGACCCCCTGGCCCGCCTGGCGCGATCGCTGGACTTCTCCGAATGGGTCGTCCTCCGGATACTGCAGCGCACCGGGGTCCACCAGGGCGAGCGTGTAGAACGCGAGCGCCCAGATCAGGGCCATGAGCAGGTAGACGCTGACCGCCCCGTAGATCGTCTCCACGTCTACCTCTTGCCGCTTCAGCGTCCAGCGGAGCGTCACCAGCGCCACGTAGGCGAAGAAGAGGAGGTAGAGTACCTGGCTGATCGAGTGAAGCAGGATCCGGTCGAGAGCCGCGCCCGCCCAGTTCAGCGCCACCGCCGGGAGAGCGAGACACAGGCCGAACAGGAACCCGCCCCGTTGATCCGAGACGGCGTTCAGGCCTGACAGCAGGACCACGAACATCAGCCCCGCGATGATCCGGCGGAGGATCGGGCCTTCCGGAACCACGAGAGGCGCGGCCAGCGCCACCACGAGGAACCAGAACAGGACCCCGAAGCGCCCCGAAGTGAGCACTCGGAAGATACCGACCCGACCCGAACCGTTGACGATCAACCTCCTGCGCCCGGATCCGCGGCTAGAAGTAATAGCGCATTTCGAACGTGCCTCCGAACGACTTGAGGTCTTCGCTCAGCGCCTCGGTCGGAAACACCGCGTAGCCCAGGTTGAGCCCGAGTGTCAGATCCCGGCGTCCCGTGTAACCGACGCGGAAAAGGAAGGACCTCACGACGCTCGTGATGTCCGTTCCCCCTTCCGGGAAGGAGTCCTGCGTATAGCCTATTGCCAGCCCGATCGGCAGCCATCCCGCGGCCGCGAGGTCGAAGTCGAACGAGCCGCCGAAGCGCAGGAACCACTCATCGCTCTCGCTCTCGTCCACCGGCTCGCCGAACCCGGTTTCGGCGAACGTCACCAGACCCACGAGGGAACTGATGGCATAGGTATAACGCGCTCCGACGCCAGCGCGCATGGACGGCGTCGTCTGGACGAGTTCCGCTTCCTCGCCTTCGAGCCAGTCGTTCACGAAGTCTGCGATGTTGATGGTGGTGAAGCTGTTGTTCTTCACATCGGCGTTGAGTGACAGGTAGCTGCTCTCCGTCTCGAGAAGGCGGATCAGCCAGCCGATCTCGAAGCCCGTGGTCGCCGAGACTCCGCTCGAGAGCAGGGCGGTCGTGCCCGTACCGAGCCGGCCGAGGACCTTACCTTTGACCCGGAACGCGATCCAGTCCCGGATCGTCTGCTGGTACTCGAGGCCCAGGTCCGCGAAGACCAGGTTCCCGGCCGAGGCGACCAGGGTGTCGCCGTTGATGATGCCCAGCGGAAAGTCGACGCTCGCCGTCTTCGATACGCCCAGGTTCGTGCGCACGTAGGAACGCACGAAGGCGTCGGGAATGCCGGGGATGGAACTGAACGTGTGGCCCTTGAGGTGGGGCACCTTCCATTCGCCACCGGTCTCCTGCGCCGCAAGTGGCGCCGTGAGCGCGACGATCGCGAGGGCGGCGAGAGCCGCCCGGCCGGGCAACCGGTTCGGGACGCTCATCGATCACCTCCCAGCGTCAGCAGCACCCCTGCCAGCAGCTGGAGGCCGCTGGAGCGCAGACGGGCGTTGAGCGATTCCTCCGACACGCCATCCCCAAGCGTATTGAAGATCCCCTGTTCGTACCGCGCCTCGAGCATGATCTCCACCGGACCCACGGGAAGCTGGCCGCCGACCCCGAAGTCCACGGCGAGATCGACATCGTCGAAGTCGCTCTTCACGTCGATCGGGTCGCCCTCCCCGTCTTCGGGAACGATCTCCGCCCCCGTGAGGAAGGAGACGTCGATCCCGGTCGTCACGTAGACCTTTCCCCCCGCGGTGACGAACTTGGCCAGCACCGGGACCGCGAAGTAGCTGAGCTCGAGCGTGCCGATCTTCACCGGGTCTTCTTCGTCTTCGAACTCGTACTCGAGCCCGGTCCCTCTTGGCAGGATCGTGGGCTGTACGCTCAGCCACACGTCGTTCGCGAGGTGGAACTCGCCGACGAGCCCGACACCGATCGCCGTCCGGACGGAATACGAGAAGTCCTGCGGAGCGTCCCCGCTCAGGCTCGAGCGGTTGAGGTCGCCGAACGCACCGATCTTCACCTGCGCAGGGGCCGTCGCGGCTGCGGCGAGGGTGAAGAGAAGGAGGGGCGGCAGCGAACGGAGGATCTTCATGTGGCTCTCCAGGGAGGGGCCGTTCGTCGCGAACACCGGGTCCCGAGGAATGAGAATGTGCTGGCGGGCAGCGATGCAGGCAACCGGCGCACCCCGCGCGAATGCCCGGCAGCGGGCCCCACTGTACATTGGGCGTCATGATGATTCGATCCTGCCGCACTCCGAGCCTGTCGATCGTGGCCGTCGCGATTCTCGGGGCCGCCTGCGCGGCCCCCGACGCGAACTCCGAGCGCCCCCTCAACCCCGACTTCCCGCCCGGCTGGCGCTACTCCTCGACGGAGGCCCCGGTGCGCGCCGCTCAGGGCATGGTGGTCTCCACCGACTCGCTGGCCAGCGCCGCGGGCCTGAGCGTGCTCCGGGCGGGGGGAAACGCCGTGGACGCCGCGGTGGCCACGCATTTCGCTCTCGCCGTGGTCAACCCCGAAGCCGGGAACATCGGGGGCGGAGGCTTCCTCGTCGCGCGCATGGCGGGTGCGGATGATGCGCGCGTCGCGCTCGACTTCCGGGAGAAGGCGCCCCTGGCCGCCACCCCGGACATGTACCTGGACGCGGACGGTCGGGTCACCGACCGGGGCGTGATCGGGCACCTGGCCTCCGGCGTGCCGGGATCCGTGGCCGGGATGGAGGCGGCCTGGAGGCGATTCGGCACCCTTCCCTGGTCGGACCTCCTGCAGCCGGCCATCCGCCTGGCACGCGACGGATTCGTCATCCGGGGACCGCGACTCTCGGGCGTCCCCTCGCGGGCGGAGGATCTTCGACGGTTTCCGTCCACGGCTGCCGTGTTCCTGCCGGGGGGTGAGCCGCCTCCGAGCGGTTCCGTGTTCCGGCAACCCGATCTCGCGCGGGCGCTCGAATCGATCGCGGCCGAGGGCGCGGCCGCCTTCTACCAGGGGTGGATCGCCGACTCGACCGTGGCCCAGATGGAACGGGGCGGCGGGATCATCACGCATGAGGACCTGGCGGCGTACGAAGCGGTGTGGCGGGACCCGGTGACGCTCGACTATCGCGGATACGAGATCATCACCATGCCTCCCCCCTCCTCGGGCGGCATCACTCTGGGCGAGATGCTCAACATCGTCGAGGGCTTCGACCTCGCGGACATGGGCTGGCTGTCGGCGGACCACGTGCACGTGGCCGTGGAGGCGATGCGTCGGGCGTTCGCCGACCGGAACTACTACCTCGGCGATCCCGACTTCGTGGACATCCCCGTGGAGAGGCTGTTGTCCCAGGCATACGCCGATTCGCTGGCCGGCACGATCGACCCGCGACTCGCCTCGGACTCCCGCGCGTTCAACCGGGTGCCCGAGGAATCCACGCAGACCACGCACTACTCGATCGTGGACCCGGAGGGTAACGCGGTCGCCGTGACCACCACGATCAACAGCTGGTTCGGGTCGAAGGTCGTGGTGCGCGGGGCCGGCTACCTCCTCAACAACGAGATGGATGACTTCACCTCGAAGCCCGGCGTGCCGAACCAGTTCGGTCTCGTCCAGGGGGAAGCGAACGCGATCGAGCCCGGAAAGCGCATGCTGTCAGCCATGACCCCCACGATCGTCGTCGATTCACTCGGCGCGACGCGGCTGGTGACGGGAACGCCGGGCGGACCGACGATCATCACGACGATGTTCGAGGCGGTGACGAACTTCGTCGACTTCGGACTGCCGGTTCGGGCCTCGGTGAACGCACCCCGGTTCCACCACCAGCACCTGCCGGACGTCGTGTTCTACGAGCCGTCCGGTCTGCCCGAGGCCGTGGTCTCCGAGCTCGAGCGGCGCGGGCATCTGCTGGAAGAACGGACCGAGTACAGCGGCGACGTGCAGTCGATCCAGCTGAACGACGGCGCCCGGCTCGGCGCGTCGGATCACCGGCGGGGAGGGCAGGCGCTCGGATTCTGACTCCGGTGACCCGCCCCTGCCGGCCGCGGTCCGGTCAGAGAGGTCGCCGCACCGAGATCGGCTGCTCCACCCGCAGCTTCATGGCGGAGCCCTCCTCCAGGACCGCGTCCACGTCTCCCGTGCCGAGCGCGATCGCCGTCCCGGCGGCCGCTCCGGCCGCACCGCCGATGATCGTCCCGGTGGCGTTCCCCCCGATCACGCGGCCGAGGATCCCTCCGACCACCGCCCCGGCCCCGATGGTGACCGCCTTCTCCTCGGTGCTCTTTCGGCCGCGCGTGGTCGGGTTCGCCTCCGCGACCGTCATCATCACGGGGCGCGCTTCGCCGTCGAGGAGAAGCTGGCCGAAGTCGACCCGGATCACCGCCTGCTGGCCGGCCCCGCCGGACACCTCGAGCGCCGTCACCTTGCCCTGGATCCGGGTGCCCGCGGGAATCAGCACGTGCGTGTCATCCGTCACGGGCGAGAGCAGCGTCACCGTGAACACATCGCCGACGTTGCTCGTCTCCGTGCTGAGCTCCTCGTCCAGCGACACCTCGAGGAGCGTGCCCGAGGCCACCGTTCCCTCGTGGAAGGTGGGCGCCGCGGCCGGATCACGCCGCGCGGAGGTGCTCGTCGCCGGACGCGTCTCTGGAGTCCGGGCCGGCGCCGTCTCAGGGGCCTTCTCCGGAACCTTCTCCGCCTCGGCCCCGAGCGCGGTGTCGCCCGGCAGGGCGGCCGAGTCCTGCGACATGGCCAGGTCGAGTTCCCGGTCCAGCGGGTCCGGCTCGTCGTCGGAAGGTCCGCAGCCGGCGACCCACAGAGCCGCTCCCATCACGAAAAGCCGTGACATCAACCTGAACTTCTTGCGCATGTCCCCCTCCGTTCCATCCGTACGTGTTTCGCCTGTATCGGTATGTCCGCCTTCACGCGGCGGTCGCCTGCACCGCTGCAGGCGCACATTCCGGGCCGCATCGAAGCCGACTCCCTCGGGGCCGCGGTGGACCTCGCCCTGCACGTCTGCGTACTCTGGTGTTCCATGACTGCTCGTAACGATACCTCCGGCCCGACGCCTGCGGGGCGCGCATGAGACATCTCCGCACCCTGCTGCCGTATTACCGTCCGTATCTTCGGGGGGTCCTCGCCGGGATGGGGCTGGTGGTGATCTCGAACGTGTTCACGATCCTCGGCCCGTTCATCCTCAAGCTGGCGATCGACGGACTGACCGAGGAGGTGACGCGGGAACGGATCATCCGGTACGCGCTCTTCCTGGTCGGGGCCGCGCTGGTGGCGGGCGCCGCCCGCTATGGAATGCGTGAGCTCCTGAACGGAATCAGCCGCCGAATCGAGACCGACCTCCGGAACGATCTGTTCTCGCACTTCCTGCGCCTGCCGCCCCAGTTCTACGACCGGTGGCGCACCGGAGACCTGATGAGCCGGGCCACCAACGACGTGCAGGCGGTACGGCAGGTGGCGGGGCCGTCGATCATGTACCTGGTCAACACGCTCACCATCGGGACCCTCGCCCTCGGGCTGATGATCTGGATCAGCCCGCGGCTCACGCTCATCGCCATGATCCCCATGGTCCTCATGCCTCCGCTGGTGATCTGGATCGGACGGAGGATCAACGTCCGGTTCGAGCGCATTCAGGAACAGTTCTCCGAGATCTCGAACTTCGCGCAGGAGAACCTGGCGGGGATCCGGATCGTGAAGGCGTACGGTCGGGAAGCCGATCGATCGGAGGCGTTCGCGGATCTGAACGCGGAGTACCGGCGCAGAAACATGGACCTGGCCCGGATCTGGGGCGCCTTCTTCCCCGTTCTCACCTTCATGGGCGGGCTCGGCTCGGTGCTCGTCCTGTGGATCGGAGGACGAGAGGTGATCGAAGGCGCCATTACGGTCGGCGACTTCGTCGCGTTCGGCTTCTACCTCGTGCTCCTCATGTGGCCGATGATCGCGGTGGGGTGGGTCACGAACCAGATCCAGCGCGGCGCCGCGTCCATGGGGCGGATCAACTCGCTGCTCGCGGAGACGGCCTCGATCGACGATCCGGACGAACCGGCGGAGGCTGGACAGCTCCATGGGGCGATCGAGTTCGACGACGTGTCGTTCCGCTACCCGGGGACCGATCGCTGGGTGCTGAGGAACGTCTCGTTCCGAATCGAGCCGGGCCAGACCGTGGCGGTCGTGGGCGGCACGGCGAGCGGCAAGACGACCCTGGTGCGGCTCATCCCGCGCCTGTACGACGTGGTCGCCGGTACGGTCCGTGTGGATGGGATCGACGTGCGGCGCCTGCGGCTGGAGGATCTCCGGAACGCCGTTGGCATGGTGCCGCAGGAGCCCTTCCTGTTCAGCATGCGTCTCCGCCGGAACCTCACCATGGGCGACCCGGAGGCGGCGGTGCCCGAGCGTCTCGAGCGCGCGATCGACATCGCCCAGCTGCGCGCCACCCTCGACGTGCTGCCGGAGGGGATCGACACGAGACTGGGAGAGCGCGGGATCAACCTGTCGGGCGGACAGAAGCAGCGAGCCACCATCGCCCGGGCCCTGTACCGGGAAACCCCGATCCTCATCCTCGACGACGCCCTGTCGGCCGTCGACACGGTGACCGAAGAGGCGATCCTGAACGGCCTCAAGGACTACATGGCGGATCGCACCTCGATCGTCGTGTCGCACCGCGTCACGGCGGTCGCAGGGGCGGACCTGATCCTAGTGCTGGAGGAAGGTCGGCTGGCCGAGACCGGCACCCACGCCGAACTCATCGCCCGGGCGGGCGTGTACGCACGGCTGCTCGAGCGCCAGCTGTTGGAAGAGGAGATCGAGAGGGAGGAGGCCGTCTGAGCCTCGGCCGGCGATACCGGCCTCCGATCAGATGCGCTCCAGAATGAACGACGGCGTGAACTGCGTGGCCCAGCCCGCGAGCGCCGTGAACCGGCCGCTCGCCAGCAGCACCCCCACCGCGATGAGCAGCACTCCGCTGATCCGCTCCACCCACGGGATCCACCGCTTGAAGCGGTCGAAGGTGGACAGGAACCACGAGAGAGCCAGCGCGCTGAGAAGGAACGGCACCGCGAGCCCCAGCGAGTAGAAGCCGAGCAGGACCAGGCCGTCCGTCAGCGTGTGCCGGGTCGCCGCGAAGGTCAGAATTCCGCCCAGAATCGGCCCGATGCACGGCGTCCAGCCGGCGCCGAAGGTGATCCCCACCAGTGTCGACCCGAGGTAGCCGAGCGGCTTGTCGCGCAGGTGAATGCGGCGCTCCCGGGCCATCCCCTTGAACGGTCTCACGCCGACGAGGTACAGCCCGAAGAAGATGATCAGGAGGCCTCCGATGCGGGCGATCCAGATCTGGTACTCTCGCAGCAGCCGGCCCACGAAGGTGGCCGACGCGCCGAGCGCGAGGAAGATCAGGCTGAACCCGAGCACGAAGAACAGCGAGTGGATGAACGCGGTGCGCTTGACGTCGCCTCCGCCATCCTCCAGCTCCTCGATCCCCACCCCGCTGACGAACGACAGGTAGGAGGGCACGAGCGGGAGCACGCAAGGCGAGAGAAAGGATAGAACGCCCGCCGTGAAGGCGACCGCGACCCCGATCTCCAGTTCGTTCATCCCAGCTCCCCGTCCGGCCCGGACACCCGTATTCCGCAAGCAAAGGCGCCCGTCGCGGTGCCGCGACGAGCGCCGACCTTCGACCGCGGGCCGAAGCTAACCCCGTGGAACCCCTCGATCAATCGGGAACCGGCTCCTCCGGCTCGGTGAGTCGGTGCCAGCTTTCGGCACTGCCGCCGATCTCCAGGTGGAGAGGTTCGCGGTGATCTCCCAGACGTTCTCGGAAGCCGGCGATGACCCGGGGCACGCGGTGCGTCGGGACGGCCCCGTACTCCGTGATTCGCCGGCAGGCGCCGTTCGCCCGCGCCGCCGGGTCGCCCCCGTTTCCATTGCCATTACGGTGGCCGTTCCCGTTGCCATTTCCGATGCCGTTCCCGTTGGCGCGGCCGACGGAACCGCCATTGGCCCTCGCGGGCCCGTCGCTCCCGGCCTCGCCGAACTCCGCTCCGCACACCCGGCGCATCTCGTCCGGCAGGATCCGGGTGAAGAGGAGGAATTCGGCCGAGCCTTCGAGGTGCGACAACGGGGGGAACACCCACACGTCGCTGATCTCCGCGGGCGCGATGCGCTGGCCGAGATCGCGGAGGCGCGTGGCGACCTCCAGGTGGGTGTCTTCGTGGGCCTCTGTCCTGTCCGGTTCCATCACTCCCTCGCCGAGAGGAGAAACGTATCCGAGCCGCCGTAGCCGGCGGTGGACGGGCAGGACGACAGAAATGTAAGCATCCCGAGCCCGACGGTACAGGGGTCGACGCCAGGCGGAATCAGCGGAGCTCCTTCCGGACCTCTTCGAGCACCCGGGCTTCGGCCGCCTCGAGTCCCTCGGGCACGACGGCGCCGGACGCCTTCGTGTGTCCCCCACCCCCGAGGCGCCGGGCCACCGCGGCGACGTCCGCGTCTCCCGTGGAGCGCAGGGACACCTTGGTGCTTCCGTCGTGCAGCTCGCGAAGCAGCAGCGCCACCTGTACGCCGCGGATCCGGCGGGCGTACTCGACGATCCCCTCCAGGTCCTCCTTCACCGCGCCCGTCCGGGCCACGTCGGCATGCCCGAGCGAGATCCAGGCGACCGGCACGTCGTCGGCCACCCGAAGCTTCCCGAGCGCCCGACGCAGCAGCTCGAGGCGCGCCGGCGTGTACTGCGCATAGATGCGCTCGTACATGGCCTCCGGATCGACACCCGCCCGCAGCAGCTCGGCCGCGATCTCGTGGGTGCGGGCCGTGGTGTTGGCGAAGCGGAACGAGCCCGTGTCCGTCGCCATCGCCACGTACAGGCCCTCGGCCTCACCGGTCTCGACCTCGTCCCCCGCCAGCCGGATCAGCTCGAAGACCAGTTCCCCGGTGGCGCAGGCAGAAGGATCGCACACGACGATGTCCCCGATGGAGGAGGACGTGGCGGGGTGGTGGTCGATCACCAGGACCCGGCGTCCCTCCGCCCCCGGGAGCACGGCACCGAGCCGCGAGGGCTCTGCCGTGTCGAGAACCAGGAACAGGTTCGCGTCGCGCATCGCCGTCCGACCCTCTTCGTCCGCCGGAGTGTGCGGCACCAGGCCTGCCGGAAGCAGGAACCGGAACAGCTCCGGGAACGGAGTCGGATTGACGATCGACGGTTCCAGCCCCCTGCGCAGCAGCCAGTGCGCGATCGCGGACTCGCTGCCGGCTCCATCGCCGTCGGCGTTCAGGTGGGTGGAGAGGACGACCCGGCGCCCGGGCTCGAGCTCCTCCAGAATCCGGCTCAGCCCGGCCTGCGTGGCCATTCGAGATCCGGTCACGGTCTGCCCCCGAACTTCTTCGCGATCTTCGCCCAGGTGGACGCGAGGTGCACGAGCCGACTCGACGACCTGCCCTCGATGCGTCCGGACGACAGGGCGGCCACGAAATCGGCTGCATCCGTGAACGGTCGCGTGACGGCGCGCGCGCGGCCGATTTCCCCCAGCGTATGCGCGTCGCTTCCCGCTCCGACGGGCAGTCCGTTGGCTGCGGCCCAGCTCTCGGCCCTGCGGTTTCGCCTCGGATCGTGGATCCGCGCGTTGAAGCCCTCGACGACATCCACGCAGTCGCGGACGCCCTCGAGGAAACGCTCGTTGGTCCCCCGGTGTGAATCGAAGGGGTGCGGGAGGTACACGACCCCTCCCTGGCGCCGGATCTCGTCCGCCACCTCCCGGAACGTGCCTCCGCGCGGAATGTGGTCGGTGAGAAAGAGGCCGATGAGGTCCAGACCCTCGGCGGTCCTCACCTCCTCGCCCACGATCACCAGCTCGGGGTCGACGTCCCGCGCCTCGAACGCACCGGCGATCTCGTTGTGGTCGGTGATCGCGATCCGGTGCAACCCCGCCTCCCGGGCCCGGCGAACCACGTCCGCCGGGTCGCTCCGACAGTCCGCGGAGGCGCGGGTGTGCATGTGCAGATCGAGGCTCCACTCGACCGGGATGCCCTCCGCCCGCCCTTCGTAGGCGGCGCTGGCCCCGGTGACCGCATCCCACACCTCTCGCGCCTGCTCGTCCAGCTCCGCGCGCTCACCATCGTTCCATATCACGTAATCCGCCGCCTCGCGCTTGCGCTGCCCCGACCACTGCGCCGCATCCATGGCGGCGAATTCCTCTCCCGTCAGCCCCCGGGACGCTTCCACACGCCGTCGACGCGTTTCCGTCGGCGCATCCACCACCACCACGGCGTCGAACTCCGCCCGCAGGTCCTTTTCGAACAGGAGCGGGATCTCGAGCACCGCCACCGCGGCTCCCTCCCGCTCCGCACGGTCGAGCAGATCCTCCCTGAGGCGATCCACCTCGGGGTGGATGATGGCCTCGAGTCGCCTCAGGGCGTCGGCGTCCGCGAACACCACCGATCGGAGCGCCGCACGATCCAGGGTACCGTCCTCGCGCAGCATCCCCGCCCCGAACGCCTCCCGGATTCTCCCGAGCGCCGGCTGGCCCGGCTCGACCGCCTCCCGGGCGAGACCGTCGGCGTCGATCCTGAACGCTCCCCACGATTCGAACAGATCACCGACCGTGCTCTTGCCGGCGCCCATGGTGCCGGTGAGTCCGATGCGGATCACGCCTCGTCCCCGGACCCGGGTGAGGCCTGGATCAACGACTCCCGGGGCTCTCCATCCACGCCGAGGGCCGTGGCGAACTCGTCGAGCAGCGTCTCGATCGCCTCGTCCACCTGCGCGGCCGAAGCTCCGCCTTCCGCTCCCGGAAGCCGGATCCGACCTCCCGCCATCTCCCCATGGCCCCCGGCGGACCCGCGATCGCCCACCACGCGCTGGACGAGATCTCCCGCATACGGGTTGTCGCCGTGGGCCCGCACGGAAATCAGGACCCGGTCCTGGTACGGACCGGCGGCGATGACCCAGTCTACGCCATGGACCTTGAGAAAGAAGTCCGCCAGCTCCGCGATCAGGTCCGGGTATTCCAGGCTTCCCAGAGGGACGAAGACCGCGCCACCGCGGCTCCACGCACGCTCCAGCCCCTCGTGAACCGCACGGTACACACCGCGCGGCACCCGGGCGTGGCGGATCTTCGAAATCGAGGCCGGGTCGGTTCTCGGGTACAGGAAAATGCTCGCCGCCACGTCGGCCTCCGACGCCTCGCGCCCGAGGTCCATGGTCTCCGACTGGATGCCGTAGAAGAGCGCCGTGGCCAGCTTCCGATCCGGCTCCAGCCTGGCCGCGCGGAGGTATTCGACGATCATCGTCGCCGACGCTCCGTAGTCGGGTCGGATGTCGACGAAGTCCGCCGACTCGCTGGTCTCCCTCGGCGGGTGGTGGTCGAGGACCACGGTCGCCTTCTCACCCGGCGGAAGGGAGTTGTTCCCCGTTCCCGGCTGGGTGTCGACCAGGGCCCATGCGGTGCCCGGGGCCACCTGAACCGTCTCGATCCTCTCGAACGGCACGCCCAGCTCCTCCATGAGCGAACGGTTCTCGGCTCTCCCGATGATCCCGCCGAAGGCGACCGTGACGGGAATCCCGGACAGGCGCTCGATCAGGAAGCCGAGCCCGGCCGCGGACGCGATCGCGTCGGGGTCCGGGTTGTCGTGCGTGAGCACGAGGGCCCGCTCCGCCGCCCCGAGAACCCACCGCATCTCGGAGAGCCTCTCCGTCACCTCGGCCTTCGGGCGGGGCGGGTTCTTGGGTCCCGCCTCGATCTCGGCGCCGTCTTCGCCGTCCGAAGCCGGCCGCGACTCGTCCGGAGAGAGCATCAGTCGGAGCAGTCTCCATGAGGGTACGGGTGTCTGCAGTTCGGGCAGTGGCCGGCGCGACACCCCATGTTGCGGAGCGGCAGCTCGACGTTGCAGCGCAGACAGGAAGCATCGGGCCGCCCGGTCATGCGTTCGCCCGGCCGGACCGGATCCTCCGGGCGCCGGACGCGGGGGGCGGTCATCGCCATCCGTCCGGGCGGGCCGCCCGCCCCACGAAGGGGTTGGACTCCGCTTCCACGGCGACCGTGGTCGCCGGGCCGTGCCCGCTGTACAGGGTGGTCCCGGCCGGGAGCGTGAGGATCTGTTCGCGGATCGAGCCGAGGAGGGTCTCCGTGTCGCCTCCCGGCAGATCCGTGCGGCCGATCGAGCCCGCGAAGATGCAATCGCCGACGAACGCCTCATCGCCCCCCACGAGGACCACGCCGCCCGGCGAGTGTCCCGGGGCGTGACGCACCTCGAACGCGATCGTCCCGAACGCCAGCGTCTGCCCGTGCTCGAGACGCGCATCCGGAGGAGGCGGCGCCTCCACGTTCACACCGAACATCGCCCCGTGCTCCGCGGCGCGTTCGTACAGCGGCAGGTCGGCCGCGTGCAGGTAGACGGGCGCTCCGTAGCGTCGCACCAGGCCGGCCACCCCGCCCACGTGGTCGACGTGCGCGTGCGTCAGGAGGATCGCGTGCGGCGTCGCACCCCAGACGTCGAGAAGGGCGGCGATGCGCTCCGGCTCCGCGCCGGGATCGACCACCACGCTGTCCGGGCCCGAGCGGACCAGGAAGCAGTTGGCCTGGAAGGGACCCACGGGCACGCACCGGACCTCCAGCCCCTGGGAGTTCATCCCCGGTGCTCGCCGGTGAAATCGGAGAAGCCCGGCCCCGGCGATCGAACCGGGCCGGGCCATGAGTCACGCCCTGGAAGCGTCATCGCGGGGTCAGACCGAAAACGACGTTCCGCAGCCGCAGGATCCCGTCGCATTGGGATTCTCGAAGGTGAACCCCTGCCCCTGAAAGCTGCTGTGGTAGCCGATCCTGACGCCGGAGAGGTACTGTCCGCTGAACGGATCCATGAAGAGACGGATGCCCTGCGATTCGATCACGTAGTCGTCGTCCGCCGGGTCCTCCTCGTCCACCTCGAGGGCGTACTCGAAGCCCGAACAGCCCCCCGGCATCACGCTGACCCGAAGGGCGGCCGTGTTCTCGTCCAGATTCTCGGCCGCGAAGAAGTGCCGCACCTGCTCGGCGGCCTCCTCCGTGAGGGTGATCGTCACATCCTCCGCGGCCATGGTCTCTTTCATCACTCGCTGCTCCCTTGGCGTCGGACCGCCCCCGCTCGATCGGGGCCACGGCCTTCATCACTGTAGTCACCGGCCGTCGATTCCGTCAACGACCCGAACGCGACGTATACCGGGCCGGCGGCGCCCGGTTCCCCGGTCAGCCCTCCGCGCCGTGCGCCAGCCACCTCTCGGCCTCGAGGGCCGCCATGCACCCCGTGCCGGCCGCCGTCACCGCCTGCCGGTAGTAGTCATCCATCACGTCGCCCGCCGCGAACACGCCGGGCACCGAGGTCACCGTTCGCCACGGAACGGGTGTGGAGACGTATCCGTTGTCCTTGAGCTCGACCTGGTCGCCGAGGAACCCGGTATTCGGAGTGTGGCCGATGGCCACGAACAGGCCCCCGACCTCCAGCTCGCGCTCCTCCCCGGTGATCGTGTCGCGGAGGCGGAGGCCGGTGATCTCCTCGTCGCCGAGGACCTCCGTCACGACCGTGTTCCACTCGAACCGGATCCGATCGTTCTCGAGCGCCCGCTGCTGCATGATCTGCGAGGCGCGCAACTCGTCCCGGCGGTGAATCACCACGACCTCGGACGCGAACTTCGTCATGTACAGCGCATCCTCCATCGCGCTGTCCCCACCGCCGACGACCGCGATCACCCGGTCACGAAAGAACGGGAGCGCGCCGTCGCACACCGCGCAGGCGGAGACGCCGCCGCCCGTCTGGGCCAGCCGCTCTTCGTTCGGCAGGCCGATCCAGCGGGCGTTGGCCCCGGTCGCCAGGATCACGCTCTTCGCTTCGATCTCCTCGCCGGCTCCCGACCAGAGACGAAACGGTCGACCGGAGAAGTCCACCCGCACGATGTCCTCCGTCACCACCCGCGTCTCGAACCGCTCGGCCTGCGCCTTGAAGTCCATCATCATCTTCTGGCCGGTGACGCCCTCGGGGAAGCCCGGATAGTTCTCCACCTCCGTGGTGAACATCAGCTGTCCGCCCGGGATCATCGTGCGGCTGAAGGACCCTTCGTAGACGATCGGGTCGAGATCGGCCCGCGCGGCGTAGATGGCCGCCGTCCAGGCCGCAGGTCCCGACCCCACGATCACCAGCGTCTCTCGACGTATCTCTGACATGCCTCACCACTCCATGCTCGACGGCGGTCCGCTACTCCCGAAGAGAGAAACACCTGCAGGTTCCCGGCTCAGGGGGCCGCTCCGCAACGATCCCTGATGGCCTGCATCCACTCGGCCGGGACCCGCTGGGAACCCGGCGGAGCCCCGAAATCTGTCCCGTGCCAATCCGACCCACCACCCCGCAGGAGCCCTTTCTCTTCGGCGAGCTTCTCCAGAACGCGCCGCACCCCCGGATCGTTCCGCGGGTGGAGAATCTCGACCCCGTCGAACCCCTCCCCCATCCACCGCGACAGCTCCGCCTGCGAGAAGTCACGGCCCGGGTGCGCGAGAATCGTCACGCCCCCTGCCCGGCGGACGTACCGGCAAACCTCTTCGGGAGGGCTGGGCCTCTTCTCGACGAACGCGGGTCGGCCCCGGGCAATGTAGCGGCGGAACGCCTCTTCCTCGCCGCGTACCCATCCACCGGCCACCAGGGCGCGTCCCACGTGGGCTCGGGTAGGCACGCCCTCGCCGGCCTCCGCCATCACGTCGTCCAGCGTGATGCCGACATCGAGGTCGCGCAGCCGCTGGACGATCTCATCGGTGCGCCGCAGGCGGTCCGCCCTGAAGTCCCGGAAGAAGGACCGCATTCCCGGGTCCGTCGGATCGAACCCGTACGCGAGGATGTGAATCGAGCGGCCGGGCGCGTTCGCCGACAGCTCCGCACCGATCAGGAAGTCCAGCCCCAGGCGCTCGGCCTCCGCCGCCGCTTCTTCGAGGCCATCCACCGTGTCGTGATCGGTGAGAGAGAATCCCCGCAGCCCGCGGGCGGCGACCTCGCGAACCACGGCGGTCGGCGACAGGACGCCGTCCGATGCCGTGGAATGTAGATGGAGATCTACGTAGCCCACCGGGAAGGTCAGTCGTATCCGCGCGGGGCGCCCATCGAGACCGTCCTGCCGAACAGCTCCCGCAGCTCATCGGCGGACAACCGGTCGAGATCGTCCTGAGATGCGAAACGGTCGGCCGGGACCTCGGCGACCCGGTACGGTCTCTGCCCGTTGCTGGCGCAGAAGAAGACGACGGTCCTGTATCCCTCGCGCTCCGAGCCGCCGAGCTCGGCGCGCCACGTGTCGTTGTCCGCCTTGATCGATGTCATCTCAGTCATCCGCGGGTGACGTTTCGATTCGTTCCAGCAGGATCTGCTCCGCCGCCGCCTCGTCCAGCTCGCGGTCGAGGCCTCCGACCCTCACGACCACACTCTCTGTGGTCGAGGATCGCTCCCGTACCACTAGGCGCGTGCCGAGCAAGAAACCCGCCGCTGCCAGCTCACGCAAGCGTTCCGGGTCTTCGTCGGGAACCTCGCGCACCACCCCCTTCGCGCCCACCTCCAGCTCCGAGAGGGAGACCAGGTCGCGTCTCTCCATCACCCCGTCCGGGGTGGGGATCGGGGCCCCGTGCGGGTCTTCGACCGGGTCGCCCAGCGCCCGGGCCATGCGCTCCACGAGATCGTCGGAAGCCGCGTGCTCGAGCCGCTCCGCCTCGGCGTGAACACCGTCCCAGGTGTATCCCAGCCGCTCGATCAGGTACGTCTCGATCACCCGGTGACGCCGGATGATGGCGAGGGCCGTCGCCTCACCCCGTTGCGTCAGACGAACGCCCCGGTACGGCTCGTGCTCGAGGAGGCCCTGCTCCGCGAGCCCCTTGACCATGTTGGTCACGGACGCGGCGGAACGCCCCAGGTCGCTCGCGAGCGCCGTCGTGGACACCGGCGACCCCGCCGCCTGCTGCAGCTTGAAGATCGCCTTCAGGTAGTCCTCGACCGCCCGGCTGTGCGCCGGCCCGGATCCCACGCGCCCCGTCCTCATCGATCCTCGGCTCCTGCCCGGGAAGACACGGTCAACCCGGCAGGAAGCTGTCTCCGTCCGACAGTCCGATCAGGAAGAGCGCGATGATCTCGGCGGCCTGGTCGAGGTCCCGGCGGCTGACGAGCTGATTGGGGGAGTGCATATACCGGTTCGGGATGGACACGAGACCGGTCGCCACCCCCGCCCGGGCCATCCGTATGGCGTCCGCATCGGTGCCCGTCATCGCCGGAATGGCCTGGATCTGCACGTCGACGCCGGCCTTCCCGGCGGCATCGAGGAGCCGGCCGTACACGACGGGATTGATCGCGGCGCCCCGGGCGAGAACCGGCCCCGCGCCGAGCCGGATGTCTCCGTGCTCCTTCTTTTCGACGCTGGGATGGTCCGTGGCGTGGGTCACATCGACCACGACGCCGACGTCCGGCTCCAGCCCGAAGGAACCCGTGCGGGCGCCGCCCGCCGCCATGTACCCGATCTCTTCCTGTACGGTGGCCACCGCCACCACGTGGGCCGTGCACCCCTTCTCCCGAGCCCGACGCAGCGCCTCGAGCACGACCACCGCCCCGACCCGATCGTCGATCGATCGAGCCGCCACGAGATCATCGCTCAGGTCGAGGGTGTCGGACCGGATCACGGCGACGTCGCCGATGCTCACTCGCTCCTTCGCCTCATCGCCGCTCGTCGCCCCGATGTCGACCCACAGGTCCTTGAGCTTGACCGCCTTGTCGCTGTCGTCTCCGCGGATCAGGTGGATGGCGCGCCGCCCCACGACCCCGGACACGAGGCCGGAGTCGGCGAGGATCTCGACCCGCTGGCCGACCAGTACCTGGGCGTCCCAGCCACCGACGCTCTTCACCCAGAGGTATCCCTGCTCGTCGATGTGATGGACCATCAGTCCGATCTCGTCGACGTGGCCGGCGAGCATGACCCGGGGGCCTCCTCCGGCGTTGATGGCCGCGAAGCTGTTCCCGTGGACGTCGGTCCAGGTGTCATCCGCGAAGGATTGGGCCTCTTCCCGCCAGACGGCGGCGGCGCGCGTCTCGAACCCGGAGGGCCCGCGGGCATCCAGAAGGCGGCTGATCAGGTCTCGCATTTGGGCGTTCATGGTCATCCGGTGATCGTAACTGAACGGTGGGCGATCGCTTGACTCGGGTCGACCGGAAGCGGGGCGCGGGCGTTCCGTCCACTGCCTGGCATCGTCGCCCCCCGGCGCAGGCATTTGACCGCCCTGACGGTACTGCCGAAGCGCCCGGGCAGCAACAAGTCCGGCGGGTTCATTCAGGCTCGGTCGCGAGCATGGCACGGACCTTCTCCGCGAGCCCGGAGCGACGTTCCTCTCCCGCACCGAGCTCGTGGATGTAGTCCAGGAACAGGCGCTCGAAATCAAAGTACGGGTAGCATCGACGGCAGGTCTGGATGTGACGCCGCACCGACTCGTGCGTCGCCGAGTCCAGCTCGCCGTCCAGGTACTCGTACACCCGGGCCAGTGCCTCCTCGCAGCCGAGGTCCTCGGTTCCGCCGGGACTCCCCCGGAGGCGGTCGTGGCCGTTCTCCATCTCGCTCATCTCAGGTACCCCATTTCGACCGCATAGGCGTACAACCTCTGCTGGAGGCGCTTTCTGGCCCTGAAGAGCCTCGACTTGACGGTGCCGACGGGCACGCCCATCAGCTCCGAAGCCTCCTGATAGCTGAGCCCCTCGAGATCGATCAACACCACCGCAACCCGGAATTCCTCCGGCAGCTCGTCGATCGCTCCCACTACTTCCCGGTCCAGGAGGTGGTCGAACAGGCGACCGGCCGGATCGGCCTCGTATAGGGATCGCGCCGCGGAGGCCTCGACCTCGTCCAGCTCGACGGGCACGGGACGGGATTTCTGGCGCCGGAACTGGTTGATGAAGGTGTTCCTCAGGATGGTCATCAACCAGGCCCGGCTGTTCGTCCCGCGCTCGAACCGGTCCCAGGCACGGAACGCCTTCAGGATGGACTCCTGGACGAGGTCTTCCGCCCGGGGTTCGTCGCCGCCGGAAAGCCGCAGGGCGAGGCCGTACAGGGCATCGAGGTGCACCAGCGCCTCGTCCTCGAACTCCCGTCGCCTGGAGTCGGTCGGAACGTTCATCGCCCGTGCCCGAGAGGGGGCAGGCTGGCAGCCTGTCGTCTGCACATGTCGACCACGGTATCCCGAACTCGCGAATCCGTGCAACCGCTCCGGGCCGGCTGCGACCCCCGCCCGTCCGGGTCCTCGGCTCGGCCCCGGAACGAGCGCGTCGGAACGTCCGGACACCCTCGACCGTACTATGCTCGGCGCTCCGATGATCACGCCGGAACCCTGCATCGTGAACGCCTCCGCGGCGCGGTCGGTTCCCCGACGCGGCAACCAGGTCCGGCGCAACCGAATCCCGGGATAGGACGGAATGGACGCTCCGAAGCGAAAGTGGCCCGGTCGACTGGGCCTCATCCTGGCGGGACTGCTGGCCGCGGGACTCGTGCTCTTTCTCGCCCTCGTGCTGGTGCTCCGCGCCGTCGTCGACCCCGCATCGCTCGCAGATCGGGCCGAGCCCCACCTGTCGGCGGCGCTCAATCGCCAGGTGTCGATCGCATCGGCGGACCTGAAGATCTTCCCCGTGCCCGAGGTGCGGCTGCATACGGTGAGGGTGGAGAACCTGCCGGACTTCGAGGGCCTGCCGCTGGCCTCCGTCGATGAGCTCCAGCTTCGTCCGAGGCTGCTGCCGCTCCTGAAGCGGAGGGTGGAAATCGACCGGGTGCGGGTGGTGAGGCCGCGCGTCCTCCTGCAGATCGATTCCGAGGGAAAGACGAATTTCGGCGACTTCGTGCCGGCTTCCCGGGAGGAGGACGAAGCGCCCCGAACGTCGATGAGCCTGGAGATCGACCGGATCGAGCTGGTCGGAGGCCGCTTCGGCTACCGGGATGCCGTGAGCGGCCGCTCCGTGCAGGCCGACGGTGTACGAATCGAGGGATCCGTGCGTCGCGACGCCGCAGGCCGACTCGACCTCGATCTGGAGTCGGGGCTCGACAGCCTTCGGTTCGCCCTTCCCCCGGCCTGGCCTCGCGGCGTGCGGGGTCTCCGAGTCGAGCTCGATCTGGAGGCCGTCGCCGGGCCCCGGATGGGTTGGATCGAGATCGCCTCGGGAACGGCCACGTTCAACGGTCTCGACCTTTCGGTGAGCGGTCGAGTGGACTCCGTGAAGGAGCCGCGCCGGCTCGTGGACCTGGCGATCCGTGGCCAGAACGTGGACCTCTCGCAGGTCGTGACGGCGGTGCCGGATTCGCTCCGAGCGGCGCTGCCCGTCGACCTGTGGGGAGCCCTCGGTGTGGACGTCCGGGTCGAGGGGGCGCTCGGACCGGATGAGTGGCCGGATGTGGAGGGCATGGTGACGATCCGGGGGGGCGGGGCTCGACGACCGGAGGAACCGGCCGGGCTCGACGACCTGGACGCCGACCTCAGGATCGTCGACCGCGGAATGGAGGTGTCGACGCTGCGAGCCCGTCTCCCGGGTGGACAGATCAGCGGCCGCGGACGCTTCGCGCTCGACTCGACCCTCGCGTTCGAGGCCGCGGTGGATGGGAGCGCCGACGCCGGGGAGCTGCTCGAGGCATTCTCGGCAGGGGGAGCCGACGAGGCGGCGCCCTCGAAGGGCCTCCTGCGGTGGGATGTCGCCGCGGCCGGCTCGATCGATCGATTGGACGCCGCCCGACTCTCCGGGCAGCTGGAGATCGAGGGGCTCGCGATCGAGGGCGGCTCCCTCGCACGTCCGGTCGAGATCCCGGCGGCCGTGGTCCGTCTCGAAGGAACCGACGCACGGTGGACGCCAACGCCCGTATTCGCGGCCGGAGATCCGCTGGAAATCGAGGGTACCCTGTCCGATGTCCTGGGTCGGCTCGCGGCGGAACCGCGTACGCCCTCGATACGGGCGATGGCCCGGGGAGCAAGGCTCGATCTCGATGCCCTGCTCGGTACGTCCGGTGGAGAAGTCGGATACGGGCGCATCGCCTGGGCTCGACTGGCCGATCGGAACCTGGAGGGACGTTCGCCCGAGCAGTGGGCCGCCGAGCGAGAGTTCAGACGTCCGGGACCTCTTCCGGTCAGCGGACGGATCGGGTTCCGCCTCGACTCCGTGCTCCGACTTCCCTACCGACTCTCGCGTGTCGAGGGCCGCCTGCTCCTTCGGCCGGACCGGGTCGAGCTGGTGGACGCCCGCTTCGCCGCGTACGGAGGGATCGGCTCCGCGAACGGATCCCTCGATCTCGGGGAGGTGGACGCCGAGCCGTTCCGACTCGACCTGGCTCTCGAAGGCGTGCGGGCCGAACGGTATCTGGCGCAGAACACGCCCCTCGGAACGCTGGTCTCCGGATCTCTGACCATGGATCTCAGCCTCGAGGGAGGACTCGATTCGCTCGTGCTGCCCGTCACCCGGCTGCTGACCGGCCTGGGGCGGTTCGAGATCCGGGACGGCCGCATCGCCTCCAACCCTCTGACCGACGGGCTCGTCCGGTTCCTGAAGCTGGGGAGCGTGCGGGATCTGCATTTCGATCGGTGGACGTCGCCGTTCGCGATCCGGGACGGCCGGATCCTCCTCGACGCGAGCTCGCTGAACGGGGAGGAGCTGGTGGCACAGGCCAGCGGGGCCATCGGGTTCGGTGGAGGTCTCGACCTCGGGGCTCTCCTGCGGCCGGATTCAACTCTCACCCGGGCCGCCGTGTCGGCGGCTGGAGCCGCCGGAGAGGTCATCGACCGGTACCTCGGAGCCGGCGGTGCCGTCGAGCTGGGCGTTCGGCTGACGGGACAGGCGGCGAACCCGAGGTTCGCTCTCGACCCGGCCGCCATGCGGGAATCCTCGCAGAACGTGGTCGACCAGGCGGCTGGCCGGGCCCGGCAGGCCGGCGAGGCCGAGGTGCGAAGGCTAGGCGCCGAGGCGGTGCGGGGGCTGCTCGGGAATCCGTCTCAGGCGCCCGGCGACACGGGAGCCGCCGCGTCGGACACGACGGGCGAAGGAGGAAGTTGAACGGAAGTCGGTCGCCCGAGTCCTACATGCGAGGCGAGCGAAGCAGCGACGGCGCGCCGGACACGACCGGGCTTCTCTGGAACATGGCCGGACGCCCCGGAACGCAGTGCGGGCCATCGGCGCCGATGCCGATCCCGCGCCCCGAGCCGCCGATCGCGGCGAGCACCGAGACGGGCCGGTCATCGATCGGCCGGAGCGGCTGAGCATCGGCGCCCGAAGCCACCAGGAAGTCGGACACCGTGGCGTACGACACGGCCGGATTCTGCTCGGACTCCGGTTCGTCGAGGTTCTCCATGAACATGACGGGCTGGGCTGCCGAAGCGGCTGCCGACAGCCTCGGTACGGCCGGGATGTCCGCGAGCGTCTCCACCTCGGCCCTCCGAGGAGCCGCCTCCTCGATCGGAGCGGGAGTCGGAGCCTGTGACACATCGGCCAGGGGAGCGCTCGTCTCGGGCAGATTCACCAGCCGGGCCGCCTCGCGGGGGGTTGCCTCACCGGCGTCGCCGCCTCGCGTCCATGCGAACAGGGCGGCTTGAAGCATCACGAACAGGGCCAGCCCGCCCACGAGTGCCGCGCGATAACGCGATCGTACCCCCAGCTTCTCGCTCATCCGACGCTCCCGGTTGATTCGTGCGGACCTGCCGTGGCCGGCCCGACTCGAATGTACTCCGCCCTCGACCTCTGTTCAAACCCGCCGGTGGCGTGCGGGTTCCGGTACCTCTCCGGACCCGCGGAACGTCCCGCGACAGGCCGATTTCGCGCCGTGCCCGAGGGCGTCGTATGTTCGGCCCCATGTGCGGACGCTTCACTCTGGCTACACCCGCCGCCGAATGGGCGGCCCTGTTCGGGCTCCGCGAGATCCCGGACGTGGAACCGCGATACAACATCGCGCCCACGCAGGACGTCGCGGTCGTGCGGGCTCCGGTCGGCCTTCGAGAGCACGCCGGCCTCGGACTGGCTCCGGGAGGCTCCGCGGTGCCTCGTGAGACCGCCCGCCTTCGGTGGGGCCTGATTCCCCGCTGGGCACGGGAGCCGGGCTCCGGGCAGCCGCTCATCAATGCCCGCTCCGAGACGGTTTCCGAGAAACCTTCCTTTCGGGATTCCTATCGCGACCGGCGGTGCCTGGTGGTAGCGGACGGCTTCTACGAGTGGCAGACCACCGGACGCGGCAAGCAGCCGTACTGGATCGGAATGGAAGATGGCCGACCGTTCGGGTTCGCCGGGCTGTGGGATCGGTGGAAGCCCGACGAGGGAGAGCCGATCGAGAGCTGCGCGATCCTCACGACCGCTGCGAACGAGGCGCTCCGCCCCCTGCACGATCGAATGCCCGTGATCGTCGAGCCGGAGCACTTCGACCTGTGGCTCGACCCCGACACGATCCCGTGGGAGCTTGAACCGGTTCTCGAGGGATACGAGCGTGATGACCTCCGATTCCATCCCGTCTCCACGCGGGTGAACTACGTCGCGCACGACGACTCCGCCTGCATGGAACCGATGCAGACGCAGACCGAGCTGTTCTGACCCCCCGCCTCTGCCCTTCGCGGCCACGACCGCCATCGGATCCCCCGCCTCCAGTGGCGCTCCGTTGAGTAAACAATCAACTCGATTCGCCGATCGCGGCGGACGCCGGCAACCAAACCGAGGGCCCTCTCGAAGCTGAGCCGGACTTGACCATATAATCAACTTTTTGGGCCACGGAATTCGCCGATCTTGCGCGTGTCCGGAACGTCCTTGTGCTCACGCCCTTGACAGCGGGGTCCGGATCGTTGAATGTTTGGTCAAAATGGCTACGAATACCCGCAACCGGATACTCAGCGTGGCGGCGAGGCGGTTCGAAGCGGATGGCTTCGAGGGCACGACCGTGGCTTCCATTCTGCGCGAGGCCGACGTCAACAGCGGCAGCCTGTACCATTTCTTCCCGAGCAAGGACGCGTTGCTGGTGGCCGTCCTCGAGAAGTACGTCGACACGCTCGAACCCGGACTGCTGGAGGCGGCGGAGCGCGCGGCCGACGATCCCGTCGAGAGGGTCTTCGCGCTGATCGAGCTCTACCGGGGTCGGCTGCTGGTGTCCCGGTTCACGCGGGGCTGCCCGGTCGGCGACCTGTCGCTGGAGGTCGGAAGCCGCATACCGGAGGCGGCGACGCCGATCCGCCTCTACTTCGAGCGATGGGCCGAGCGCGTAGAGAGCTGGCTGGCGGAAGCCGGCGACCGCTTTCCGCCTCGCGTGGATCGACGGTCTCTGGCGGAGCACTTCCTCTCGACGTTGCAGGGAAGCGTGATGCAGTCCCGGGCCCTCCGTTCGATCGCCCCCCTCGATCACTCCGTGGATCAGCTCCGGACTCTGATCGATCGCATCTCGACGGGCGACGCGATTCGTCCTCGACCGTCCCGCCGCGAACCGGCGACGCGCCCGGTGGCGGGGGCGGTCGAGCCGGAGCCGAGGGCCCGCAGGGCTGTGAAAGCCTCCCCGGCTCCCGCTGCGCCGCCGGAGACCGAGGACTCGAGCTCGGTCGCGGCGGGGGACGCGGCGTGGTGGAGGGCCTGGTGAGCGTGCCGGCGATGGACACCGCAGCATCGATGCCTTCGATGCACGGCGAGTGCGCGGCGGGAGCGATCTCGTGATCGATGAGCAGAAGATCCGGGAGATGGTCCGGCGAGTCGTGCTGCGGACGGTGCAGGCGGCCTCCGAGGCCCCGGATGCGGCGTCGGGAAGGCGCCGGCTCGTGACCGCAGCCGAGATCGAAGCGCTGCCGGCAGGCTCGCGCCTCGACGTCGAGGCCGATGCGATGCTGACCCCTCTCGCCCGTCAGGCGGCGCTGGAGCGACGGATCTCCGTCATCGGCGGGTCTTTCTCCGAGGCCTCCCATGCGGTCCAGCCTGCGGAAACCGATCGGGCTCGCACGGTGGCGGTCGCCGCCGATCACGGGGGCTTCGATCTCAAGGAGCGACTCGCCGCGCATCTCCGGGAGCGTGGATTCGAGGTGCTCGACTGCGGCACGGACGGTCTTGCCTCGGTGGACTATCCGGATTTCGCCCTCGCGGCGGCCCGGCTCGTCGCCCGGGGCACCGCCCGGGCGGCTGTCGTGGTGGACGGAGCCGGCATCGGTTCCTGCATGGCGGCGAACAAGGTCCCGGGAGTGCGCGCCGCCCTGTGCTACGACGAGGCCAGCGCCGTGAACAGCCGCGAGCACAACGATGCCAACGTCCTCACGCTGGGAGCCGGCCTGATCGGCCCGGCGCTGGCCGTCCGTATCCTGGACGCGTGGCTCGACACGTCCCACGCCGGTGGACGCCACGCCAGGCGCGTGGCGAAGATCATGGACATCGAGCGCAGGTACTCGAAGGGATGAGCATGGAGCTCGACGAGAAGACGCTCGAGAGGATCATCGAGCAGGTGACCCACCAGGTGATGATCCTGGTACAGCGCGAGCGCGATGGGCTCGGGGCAGCGGCGGAGCTGTCGACGGGCAATTACTCGGACCGCGTGCAGCCGTTCGTGGACGCGGGAGCGGACCGACTCGCCAGCACCCTCGGAATCGCTCCGACGGACGGACGGGTGAGCCATCTGATCGATCACACTCTGCTCAAGCCCGACGCCACGCAGGACCAGGTGGCGCAGCTGTGCTACGAAGCCCGTAAATACGGGTTCGCGTCCGTGTGCGTGAACCCGTCCCACGTGAAGCTGTGCTCCGATCTCCTCAAGGGCTCGGAGGTGATCGTGTGCACGGTGATCGGCTTTCCGCTCGGGGCCACCTCGACAGAGACGAAGGTGTTCGAGGCCCAGAAGGCGCTCCGAGACGGGGCCACGGAAGTCGACATGGTGATCAACGTGGGCGGCCTCAAGTCGCACGACTACGAGCTCGTCGAGCGGGACGTCGCGGCCGTGGCGCGGGCGGTGCACGCCGGGGGAGCGATCCTCAAGGTGATCATCGAGGCCGCCCTCCTCACGGACGAGGAGAAGGTGGCCGCGTGTCAGCTCGCGAAGGTGGCCGGAGCGGATTTCGTGAAGACCTCCACCGGATTCGGCCCCGGCGGAGCGACGGCGGAAGACGTCGCCCTCATGCGGCGCGTGGTGGGCAGCGGGATGGGCGTGAAGGCGTCGGGTGGGATCCGGAGCTACGCGGATGCGAAGAAGATGATCGCCGCCGGTGCGAGCCGCATCGGAGCGAGCGCGAGCGTGAAGATCGCGCAGGAAGCCGACTCGTGAGGGTGACGACATGACCGTGGATCTTCGGACCTATTGCTTTCTGGACAGCCTGCAGCCGCAGCACGCGGCGTATCTCGGCACGGTCGCCCGCGGCTTCCTGCCGCTTCCGGGCGATGCGTCCCTGTGGATCGAGATCTCACCCGGGATCGAGATCAACCGCATCACCGACATCGCGCTGAAGTCGACGCGCGTGCGGCCGGGGATGCAGATCGTGGAGCGGCTGTTCGGCCTCCTCGAGGTGCACCACGCGGAGCAGTCGGAGGTGCGGGCGGCCGGAGCGGCCATCCTCGACGCGCTGGACGTGCAGGAATCCGATCGGATCAAGCCGCGCGTGGTGTCCAGCCAGATCATTCGTCACATCGACGCCCACCAGGTCCAGCTCGTGAACCGGATGCGCTACGGACACATGCTGCTCGCGGGTCAGACCCTGTACGTGCTGGAAGTGGAGCCGGCGGGCTACGCAGCGCTGGCTGCCAACGAGGCGGAAAAGGCGGCGCACATCAACATACTCGACGTCCGGGCATTCGGGAGTTTCGGGCGGGTGTACCTCGGAGGCGAGGAGCGGGACATCATGGCGGGCTACGGCGCGGCGGTGGCCGCGATCGAGGGCGTGAGCGGCCGCGAGGCGGCCGCAGGAAGAAGAGACTAGGCGTTTTCCCTGTGGAGCGCGGGGCGCTTCCGGATTCACCAGGAGGAGAGAATGGCTGAAGAGTACGGCGCGGTCGACGCACTCGGAATGATCGAGTGCCGGAGCTACCCGGCGATGGTCGAGGCGGCCGATGCGATGGTCAAGGCGGCCCGTGTGGAGCTCGTCGCCTACGAGAAGACGGGCGGCGGCTACGTGACGGCCGTCGTACGCGGAGACGTCGCCGCGGTGAAGGCGGCCGTGGAAGCCGGAGCGAGGGGCGCGGAGAAGATCGGCGAGCTCGTCGCGATCCACGTCATTCCGCGACCGCACGCGAACGTGGACGTCGCCCTTCCGCTCGGGCGGCAGGCGGGTGCCGGATCCAAGTCGACCAAGCGCTGACGGTGCGGTCGTACGCGCGCCCGGACCCTCTCCGGGCCGCCCATCGGGGCCGGAGACGACGGAAGTTGAGTGATCATTCAAGTCTGCGACGCTCGGGGATACGGAGCCGGTCATGCTGCTAGGAAGAGTCGTCGGAACGCTCGTCTCGACGAACAAGGAAGCGTCCCTCGAGGGGCTCAAGTTCCTCGTGCTCCGCCAGCTGGACGTGGACGGGAGCGAGGCCTCCGGGTACCGGGTGGCGGCCGATGCCGTCGGCGCCGGGCTCGGCGAGGTGGTGCTGTACGCCACCGGTAGCTCGGCGCGTCAGACGGCCGTGACGGACAAGCGGCCGTGCGACGCGGTGATCATGGCGATCGTGGATTCGCTCGCCATCGACGGCGAGCTCAAGTACGACAAGTCACGGGACGGCTGATCATGCGGGACTCCGAGATCCAGGGGGTGATCGACCGGGTGATGTCCGAGCTCGGACGCGCGGAGGCGCCGGCGCGGGGAGCCGGCGTTCCCCGTCGCCCGCCGGTGGTGGAGCGGCCGGCGCCCGCTGCCGTTCCCCGGCACGGCGACAACCTGTTCCCCGACGTGGACGGCGCCGTGGCCGCGGCCCGGAAGGCGTACGAGGAGCTCCAGGAGCTCCCGGTCTCGGTCCGGGAACGGATGATCTCCCACATCCGGCGGACCCTGCGGGAGAACGCGCAGCCCCTGGCCTACGAGGCCTGGGAGGAAACGGGGATGGGCCGCTACGAGGACAAGATCGAGAAGATCCTCCTCAACGCGAACAAGGCCCCCGGACACGAATTCCTCGACACCGGCGCCTGGAGCGGGGACGGCGGGCTGACGGTGGTCGAGTATGCCCCGTACGGGCTCATCGGCTCGATCATCCCGAGCACCAATCCGATCTCCACGGTGGCGTGCAACTCGATCTCGATGGTCGCCGCCGGCAACGCCGTGCTGTTCAACGCGCACCCCGGGGCCCGGCAGTGCTCCAACCGGGCCGTCCAGCTGGTGAACGACGCCATCGTGGAGGCGGGCGGACCGGCGAACCTCGTCTGCGCGATCTCCGAGCCCACGCTGGAGACCGCGAGCGCCATCATGGCGCACCGGGGCGTCAACCTGCTGACCGTCACGGGCGGGATCGGTGTGGTCCGTGCCGCCATGGCCTCCGGCAAGCGGGCGGTGTGCGCCGGTCCGGGCAACCCGCCGGTCGTGGTCGATGAAACGGCGGACATCGAACAGGCCGGACGTGACATCGTCCGCGGCGCCTCGTTCGACAACAACATCATCTGCACGGACGAGAAGGAGGTGTTCGCGGTCGCCTCGATCGCCGACGACCTCAAGGCCGCCATGCGCGCCCACGGTGCGGTGGAGATCGACGCCAGGCAGCTGGACGACCTTCGCGGGTCGATCTTCACCGATCGTCCGGAGCGCGGCCGTCACGGCACCATGAACAAGGACTTCATCGGACGGAACGCGGCGATCCTGCTGCGTGCGATCGGGATCGAGGCGGGCGACGAGGTCCGCCTGGTCATCGCGGAAGTGGAAGCGGACGATCCGCTGATCTTCTCGGAGCAGATGATGCCCGTTCTCCCCATCGCGCGCGTCCGGGATGCCCGGGAGGGAATCGGGCTCGCGAAGGCGGCCGAGCACGGGTTCCGCCACACGGCGGTCATGCACTCCAAGCACCTGGACCACCTCAGCCGCATGGCCCGGGTGATGGACTGCAGCATCTTCGTGAAGAACGGCGTCTCCTACGACGGACTCGGATACGGAGGAGAGGGATACTGCTCCTTCACCATCGCCAGCCCGACCGGTGAGGGCATCACCAACCCGATCAGCTTCAGCCGTATTCGGCGGTGCGTGCTGAAGGACTCCTTCAGAATCGTGTGAGCGACATGACGACTACCGTAGGGCCGGGAAGGGGTGGCAGGCGATGATCGAGCCGGCGCTCGCCCTCATCGACTTCAGCAGCATCGCGGCCGGAATCGAGGCCGCGGATGCCATGGTCAAGCGGGCCCAGCTGGACGTGATCCGCTCGGGCACCGTTCAGCCGGGGCGCTACCTGGTCCTGGTGGGGGGGACCGTCGCGGAGGTCGAGGAAGCGCTGGCGGCGGGGCGGGCGATGGGAGGCGACTCGGTCCTGGACCACGTCTTCCTGCCTCACGTCCACCCGGCCGTCGTGGAGGCGATCGGCGGGGAGAGAGTCGAGCGACCGGTCGACGCCGTGGGCGTCATCGAGACCACCACCGTCGCCGCGGCCATCCGGGCCGCCGACGCGGGCATCAAGGGCGCGGAGGTCCGTCTGCTGGAGATTCGGATGGCCGATGGCCTCGGTGGGAAGGGGATCGTCACGTACTCCGGCCTGGTGGCGGACGTCGAGGCGGCGGTGGACATCGGCTCGACGGTGGTCCGGCCGGGGCTGCTGGTGCGCCGGGTGGTCATCTCCCGGCTCCACCCTGACGTGTGGGCGAACCTGTCGGCGGACACCCGCTTCCGTTCCCGGTTGGAGGGGCTGTGAAGCTCGCCCGGGTCATCGGCACGGTGGTCGCGACCGCCCGGTACGAAGGGCTGGAAGGAGTGAAGCTCCTGGCCGTCCAGCCGCTGGACCGGGACGGACGTCCGCGCGGGTCCCCGGCCGTGGCGGCCGACGCGACGGCCCAGGCGGGCCACGGCCACCTGGTGCTGGTCGTCGGAAGCCGTGAAGCGGCGCAGGCGTTGCCCCGGACCTTCGTCCCCGTCGATCTGGCGATCACCGGCATCGTGGACGACGTGGAGCGACCGGAAGGCGGGCGTCGGCCCACGGCGCTGTGGTCCGAGCCGGCCGGAGCCCCCTGATGTACATCGGGAGGGTCATCGGCCCGGTGGTCGCCACGGTGAAGATCCCGCACCTCGCAGGACGGAGGCTGCTCCTCGTGGATCAGCTCGGCCCCGGGGCCGAACCGACCGGGGAATACGACGTCGCCGTGGACGTGGCGCGGGCGGGTCCCGGGGACACGGTGCTCGTGCTGGATGAGGGGAACGGGGCCAGGCAGATCCTCGGCCTCGATCCGGGGGCGATCCGGGCCGTCATCGTCGGCGTGGTCGACGAGGTGGCGATCGAGACCTAGGGTACCGACCCCGCTCGCCGGACCAGGTCGGCGAAGTCCGGCCTCAGGCTGGCCCCGCCGACCAGAGCACCGTCGATCTCGGGCAGGCGCATGAAGGCGCCGATGTTCTCCGCGTCGACGCTGCCTCCGTACAGGACCCGGATGTGCTCGGCGGCGGCCTCCCCGGCGAGAGCCGCGACCGCTCCGCGCACCGTCAGACCGATCGTCCGGTTCGCCTCCGCCGGCGTGGCGGCTTCCCCGCTCCCGATCGCCCAGATCGGCTCGTACGCCAGCACGCAGCGCTCGACCTCCCTCGGCTCCAGGCCCTCGAGAGCCATCCGCACCTGGCCTCCCACGAAGTCGTCGGTCGCCCCGGCGGCTCGCTGATCGGCGGTCTCGCCGACGCAGACGATCGGTCCGAGTTGGTGGTCGAGGGCGGCACGGACCTTCCGGCGAATGGCCTCGTCCGATTCGCTGGGCCCGTGCGCCGCGCGTCGCTCCGAATGCCCGAGGATCACGTAGTCACACAGCCCCACGAGCATCGCCGGGGACACGTCGCCCGTGTGGGCACCGGCCTCGGCCCAGTGCATCGTCTGCGCCCCGAGGCCGATCGGGGAGTTCCGGAGCACATCCGCGAGGGACGCGAGCACCGTGAGCGGAGGACAGATCACCACCTCGACCGCGTCCTGGCCGGAAAGCGCAGGACGAAGGCCGCGCACCAGGGACCGGGCCGCCTCCAGCCGACCCAGGTTCATCTTCCAGTTGGCGCAGATCAGCGGGCGGCGCATGGTTGGACCCGGTCAGGAGCCGCCGGAGGCCACGATCATCGCATCGATGAGCGGCCCCAGGATGGAGGGGCGCTCATCGAAGACGTTCCAGCAGTTGGCAACTCCGACCAGGCCCCGGGAGGGGATGACGAGGAGGTACTGGCCGCCGAACCCGAGTCCGGCCCAGACGTCGACCCCGGACGTGTCGAGCCTCCACCACTGGTAGCCGTAGCCCCAGTTCCAGCCGGGATTTCCGGGCGCCACGTCATCGACGTGACGGGCCGTGGCCACTTCCACCCAGCCCTCGGGAAGCACCCGTTCCCCCTCCCACAGGCCGTCCCGCGCGTAGAGCCAACCGATCCGCGCGAGGTCCTCTGACTTCAGGTACAGACCGCCTTCGGTGTCGGGCAGCCCCTGGGGGTCTCTCTTCCAGTAGTAGTCCCGTATGCCCAGCGGGCCGAACAGATACCGCTCCGCGTACTCGGCCGCGGTCATGCCGGTAGCCTCGA
Organism: Candidatus Benthicola sp.; assembly: GCF_058719085.1. Classification (NCBI taxonomy): domain Bacteria; kingdom Pseudomonadati; phylum Gemmatimonadota; class Gemmatimonadia; order Candidatus Palauibacterales; family Candidatus Palauibacteraceae; genus Candidatus Benthicola; species Candidatus Benthicola sp. The sequence continues at coordinate 21,554 of NZ_JBZQEK010000006.1, read as the reverse complement.
GGAGCATGGCCGACATCAGGTGGCTGGCACCGCTGTTGTATGCCCACCTCGTTCCGGGATCCGCATCCGCCGGTTGCCGGAGAGTGAAACGCACCCAGTCGTCGCTCTTCTCCAGCTGGAGGGTGGTGTTCGTGTCGTCCAGGGGCCGGTCCGTCTCGTGCCACTCGATGCCGAGCCGCATCGTCAGGAGATCCTCCAGCGTCGCTTCCCGTACCCGCGGGTCGACCTCGCCGAGGTCGAAGTCGGTGAGCAGCTCGAAGACGGGCGTGTCGACGCCGGGAAGGTCCCCGCGTCCCATGGCGATGCCGATCAGGGTGGCGGTGACCGACTTCGTCACCGACTGCAGCGTATGCACCTCGCCGCCCCGGTAGTAGGGGTGGCGGTCCGGGTGCAGATAGTTGAAGTCGTGGACGTCATCCGGAGAGCCGCACGAACCGAAGCCGCAGCCGATGGCCCCGGTGTGCCCGCTCGAGATCTCGGCGTAGTCGAGGTCGAAGCGGCGATCGAACACCAGCTTGCCGTCAGCGACCACGATCAGCCGGTCCACGTTCCCGAACTCCCCCCTGGCGGCGTCTTCCGCCAGCCGATTCAGGGGAAGTGCATCGAGGCCGACGTCGACCGGATCGGCTTTCGGCCACGCCTCCTGCGCCGCCACCCCGGGCGACATTCCGACGCAGAACGCCGCAGCCAGATACACACCGGGACGAAGGCCGGGTGACCGGATCGCCCGCGCAAGGGAACCCGTCGACCGGCACCGCCGCTTCATCGGGTGTACCGGAGCCGAATCTCGCCCGGCGAGACGGAATGGACGCGAATCCATCCCTTCGCCGCGGTGAACTCCGCCTGCCCCGTCGACAGGAAGAGATTGTAGGCGGCCGAGGTGTTTCCACTCGCCCACCGGATCACCACCGAGTAGGTGTCCCGGTTCGGCATTCCGGCGTACACCAGCCACCATCCGCCGGCGAACGTGCCGCGCAGCTTCTCTTCCTCGCCGAGCTTCAGCGTGATGTCCTTCGGGGCCGCCATTCTCCCCTCCCGGTAGGCCGTGGGCCCGACGCGGATCAGTCGGGGTCCGCGGCCCCCTCCAGGTCGGCGTTGCCGTCCAGGAACTTCAGATCGTACCGCAGGCGGTCGACCCGCCACGCGCCCCGGTGCTTCCGAAGGTGCAGGTCGTAGGTGCCCACGAAGGTACGGGTGGAGCCACCGGTGTCGTTCGGCAGGTAATGGACCGCGATCCCGTAGCAGAAGGCGTCGGCCTCCTCGCCTCGGATCTCGACCTCGTAGTTGCCGGCCTGGTGGTGCAGCGCCTCGAGGTGACTCAATCCTCCGCGCCAGCCATCCACGATCTCGGCCGCCTCGAGGACGGCCGGCTCCTCGCCGCTCACCGAGGTCATGTCGAAGTGCACGCTGGGGGCCAGGCACGTTTCGACGCGCGTCCAGTCCCGCTCATCGACGCTCCGGAACAGGCGATTCACGGTATCGATGACGGCGTCCTTCTCCAGGAGCCTCCGGAGAGGGTCTTCCTGTCTCAGTCCATTGCTCATCTATGTTCTCAATCGAAGGGTCGGGTCAGCCGATTCAGGTCGCGAGGACCCAATGTACGGCAAAGGCGGCCCCGGGGCTTCGGGGCCGCCTCGCAGGAAACATGGGCCGGGCGGGCGCCGGAGGAAAGCTCCGTATTACGCGAACAGGCCTCCCGGTGCGACGCGCGACTCCAGATCGAGCAGGTGCCGCTTCCGCCACAGCCCTCCGCCGTATCCGGTCAGGGTCCCGTCGCTCCCCACCACGCGGTGGCAGGGAATGAAGATGGCGAGGCGGTTGTCACCGTTGGCCCGGGCGACCGCCCGTACCGCGGAGGGACGACCGATCGAGCGAGCGACGTCGGCATAGCTCCGCGTCTCGCCGTACGGGATCCGCCGGAGCTCGGCCCACACCGCCTCCTGAAAGTCGGTGCCGGGCGCGGCCAGCCGTACCGAGAACTCCCGAAGGTCTCCGGCGAAGTAGGACTCGATCTCCCGCGTGACGCTGCGGAGCAACGCGTTTTCGCCCGGGACGAGCGTGCACTGCAATCTCGCGCGCAGCCGATCCAGCTGTCGTTCGAGGCGCCGCCGATCCGAGAACTCGAAGAAGAAGAGCGCCTCGTCCGTCGCTCCCGCGATCATCGGTCCGAGGGGGGTGAGGACGCGGTGGACCCGGATCACTCGATCCCCATTTTCCACGGCCTCCGTGGGTGGAGCCCCGATGAGCTGGCGAAAGGCCTCGTTGAAGCCGCTCAGTGACTCGTAGCCGTGGCGGTACGCGGTCGTGGACACGCCTTCCCCTTCCCTTATGGTCTCCAGAGCCAGGCCCAGCCTCCGGGCCCTGCAGTATGCGTGAAACGTCATACCGTGGTGTTTGCGAAACCATCGGCGGACGCGGTCCGGCTGCAGCCCGCGCCGCCTCAGCTCGCGGTCGGACCAACGCCGGGTCGGATCGTCCTCGAGATCCGTCAGCAGCCCCTGCAGCCACTCCGGAGGGCTGCCGCTCGGCTCCAGCGGTCGGCACCGGAGGCACGGTCGGTATCCCGAGTACAGGGCGTCGCGCGCAGTGGCGAAGAACTCCACGTTCTCCGGCTTCGGCTTGCGGGCAGGGCAAACGGGCCGGCAGAACACGCCCGTCGTCCGGACTCCGGTGAAGAAGACCCCGTCGTAGGCCGGGTTCCGGTTCCGGAACGCCCGCATCATCTCGGCCCGGGCGGGCAGCGTGGCGGCTCGGTTCTCGGTCATGGAGGCCAAGATCGCCGGTCCGGCGCCCCGGGGCTACCGGAAAATTCGCACCGAATGTGCGTGCGCGGTCTCACTCGAGCCACTCGGGACTCTCGATCGTTCTCGGGTCCTCCGCGTCTCCCGTGTTCCGCGTCCCCTCGGGCTCGAACAGCAGTACTTCGACCTCTTCCGGGGCCACCGGCCGGTGCTCCACACCGCGCGGCACGATCAGGAACTCCCCCGGTCGAATCTCGACCTCCCGGTCGCGGAGCTCCATCCGCAGCACACCCGACAGGACGAGGAAGAGCTCGTCCGCTTCCGGGTGCCGGTGCCACACGAACTCTCCCCGCAGCCGGGCGAGCTTCACGTGCTGCCCGTTGAGGGTGCCCACGATTCGAGGACTCCACGGCTCCCGAATGCGAGCGAGGCTCTCCGCGAGGTTCACTTTGCCCTGCATGACGCCTCCGTGGCTTCCTTGACCGAGACACCCCTCTCGTGTTCCGTGGGATGAAGCATGGCTGCGACATCCGGGAAGGGCAAACACCAGTCGAAGCGAGGCCGATTCAAGTGACCGAGACCGAATACCGGAAGTACCTGCGAATGGATGACGCGCTGTTCGACTACGTGGCTGACCACACGACGCCTCCCGACGCGGTCCAGACGGGCCTGATCGAGCGCACCCGCGAGCTCGGAGACCGCAGGCGCATGCAGGTGGCACACCCGCAGGCCGTGTTCATGACCTTCCTGACCCGGGCCATCGGTGCCCGCACGGCGATCGAGATCGGCACCTTCACCGGATACTCCGCTCTCGCCATCGCACGCGGCCTGGAGCCCGGGGGGCGCCTGATCGCCTGCGACAGAAGCCTGGAGTGGACCGCGATCGCCCGTCAGGCGTGGGAGGAAGCCGGGGTCGCGGACCGGATCGACCTCCGCATCGGCCCCGCACGGGAGACCCTGGAGGGCCTGCCGGAGGACCTGCGGTTCGATCTCGCCTTCCTGGACGCCGACAAGGAAGCGTACGTCGACTACTACGAGACCCTCGTGCCCCGAATGAACGCCGGAGGCCTTCTGCTGGCGGACAACACGCTCTGGGAGGGGGAGGTGACGAACCCGGAGGCGGTGGACGAGACCACGGAGGCCATCCGCTCCTTCAACCGGCACGTGGCAGAGGACTCGCGAACCGAACAGGTGGTGCTCTCGTTCGCCGATGGGCTCACCCTCATCCGCGCGAATCAGCCCGCCGGCTGAGCGATCGCCGCGAGCCCGCCGGTTGAGCGATCGCCGCCAGCCCACGCCTTGACAGGCTCCACCGGTTTGTCCTCTCTGGGACACCCGTTTCGCATTCCCTGCTGAGGACCGCGACATCGACCGTGACGTTTCCGGGCCCCGGCGAGTGGACGGCGATGTCGGACGGGTACGATGGGCTTTCACTTCGAACGGAGGCGAGGATGGCTGTTCTTTCCGTAGCGACCCTGGCTGGAGGCCTCACCGAACTGGACGCAGCGACCCTGGAGGGCCTGTCTTCCAGCCTGGACGGCTCACTCATCGGTCGAGACGACGCGGGATACGAAGAGGCCCGCGCCGTGTGGAACGCGATGATCGACAAGAGGCCGGCCCTCATCGCCCGGTGCGAGAGCGCCGCGGACGTGAAGCGAAGCCTCGACTTCGCCCGTCGTCACGACCTTCTCTTCTCGGTGCGCGGGGCCGGACACAACATCGCCGGAAGCGCCCTCGTTGAGGGAGGCCTGACGATCGACCTGTCGCAGATGAGAGCGGTCGAGCTCGACCTCGACGCCGGCACGGCCCGCGTCGAGCCGGGGGCCACGCTCGGGGACGTCGATGCCGCCACGCTTCCGCACGGCCAGGCCATTCCGGTGGGAATCAACTCCACGACGGGGATCGCCGGGCTCACCCTCGGGGGAGGATTCGGCTGGTTGAGCCGGAAGTACGGTCTCACCATCGACAGCCTGATCTCCGCCGACGTGCTGACCGCGGACGGCCGCGAGATCCGGGCGAGCGAGGACGAGAACGCGGATCTCTTCTGGGGGCTGAAGGGGGGCGGAGGCAACTTCGGGATCGTCACCTCGTTCGAGTTCAGGCTCAACCCGGCCGGGCCCGAGCTGCTGTGCGGCCTGATCGTGCACCCGCACTCGGCCGCCGGTGACGTCCTGCGCTACTATCGGGAATTCACGGCGGGAGCGCCGGATGAGATGACCCTGTGGGCGGTCCTCAGGGCCGCTCCTCCGCTCCCCTTCCTTCCCGAGGACGTTCATGGCACGGACGTGCTGGTGCTCGCCTTCGTGTACGCCGGAGACCCCGCCGAGGGCCAGCGGGTGATCGAGCCGGTCACCGCCTTCGGCGACCCGCACGCGATCCACATGGGCCCGATGCCGTTCGTCGAGTTCCAGCAGGCGTTCGACCCTCTCCTGACGCCGGGCGCACGGAACTACTGGAAGTCGCACAACTTCGCCTCGCTGGAGGATGGGTTGATCGACCTGCTGGTGGAATCGGCGGCCGGGCTCCCGAGCCCGCAGTCCGAGATCTTCGTGGCGCAGGTGGGCGGCGCCGCCTCCCGGGTCCCCGCGGAGTCCTCCGCCTACCCCCACCGGGATGCCGCGTTCGTGATGAACGTGCATACGCGCTGGGAGGGCGCGGAGAACGACGACCGCTGCGTGTCGTGGGCGCGTAGCTTCTTCGACGCTTCGGGCGCCTTCGCGACGGGGGGCGTCTACCTCAACTTCGTGAGCGAAGCGGAGGACGCGGCCCGGGTGTCCGCCGCGTACGGGAGCAACTACGAGAGGCTTCGGCAGCTGAAGGCCAGGTACGATCCCGACAACGTCTTCCGAACCAATCTCAACGTGCGGCCGTAAGAGCGAAGCGGCGGGCCAGGCCCGCCGCCATCGGCAGGCGCCGCCGGGAACCGGAGCGTGTCAGGCGCCCGGCGGCCTGTCCTTCCAGTTCCACCACTGCAGAAGCGCCGGCTCGTGCACCTCGTTCGAGGCGAAGTAGACCGCACACCGGAACACGTACATCACGCACGGGTCGATGCGCTCGCTCCTCAGGTCGCAGAGCTTCCTGTACAGCCGGTCCGGATCCCGGCCCCGAAGCTCCGGTATCGATGCGATTCCGAGGTCCAGGAGGTCACGTTCGATGCTGGGACCGACGCCCGGGATCGTGCGCAGGTCCGTGGGTGGTCGTGCCGCCACCGCATCCTCCGGTCGAGGTGAAAACCGAAGATAAACCGAACACGGAGGCGGCGGCAAGCCCGGGGGTCAGTCGGGCAGAATCTGACGTTCGAACACGACCTGCGTCTTGGTGAGCACGAAGCCCAGATCCTCATAGAAGAGCCGGGCATCGCTCCGGGTCGTCCGGGTCCGGATGCGGAGGGTCGCGATCTCCCTCTCCGCGGTCCAGCGCTCGGCCGCCGCCACCAGCTGACTTCCGATCCCGTGCCCTCGAAGGGCCTCGGTAACGACCAGCCCTCCCAGCTCGGCGAACGGATCTCCACCGAGTCGAGGCGACCGGAACACGTGGACCCACCCCACGACCTGCCCTCCCGGCTCCTCGGCCACCATGACCGCGTGATGCTCGGCCGTCTTGATGTCGAACAGACGTCGACGGGCATCCGGGGCGGTCGTGGGATAGCCCAGCTCGCCCGAAAGCCTGGCGATGGACCCCGCATCGTCGGGTGTCGCGTTCCGAATGCGGATCTCGCCGGGTGCCCTGGCCATGACTCCTCTTTCCTGTCGCGGTCCCTGTTCTCCCCCGCCTCCGGAGGTACGGGCTGTCATTGTCGCACAATCGCCGCCGGTCCAACAGAGGCCCTCGAACCGGCCGGAGGTTACGTTGAGAGCGTATGGACAGTCAGCCGCACGACGTGAGCACGAACGGGTCGCCCGGGGTGACGACGGGGGTGGCCACGCGTCACTGGGCGCGGCTCGAGGATGGCCGCATCCGGTGCGACCTCTGCCCACGTCTGTGTCGGCTGCGGGAGGGCCAGCGCGGCCTCTGCTTCGTGCGGGCCCACCGGGGCGGCCAGATCGTGCTGACCACGTATGGCCGCTCGAGCGGCTTCTGCGTGGACCCGATCGAGAAGAAGCCGCTCCACCACTTCCTTCCGGGAACGGCCGTTCTGTCCTTCGGAACCGCCGGATGCAACCTCACCTGCTCGTTCTGTCAGAACTGGCACATCAGCAAGTCACGGGAGATGGACACCCTCGCCGAGGAGGCGAGTCCGCGCGCGATCGCGCGGGCGGCGTGCGACCTCGAATGCCGTTCCGTGGCCTTCACCTACAACGATCCGGTCGTGTTCCACGAGTACGCGATCGACGTGGCCGCCGCCTGCCGCGATCGGGGCGTGCGTACCGTGGCCGTGACCGCGGGCTACGTGTGCGAGGCGCCCCGGGCCGAATTCTACCGCTGGATGGACGCCGCCAACATCGACCTCAAGGGGTTCACGGACGCGTTCTACCGGAAGCTGGCCGCCGGACGGCTGGCACCGGTTCTCGACACCCTGCGGTACGTTCGTCACGAGACCGACACCTGGTTGGAGATCACGAACCTGCTGATTCCGGGAGAGAACGACTCGGACCGGGAGCTTCACGCGATGACGAGCTGGGTGAGGGAGGAGCTGGGCCCGGACGTGCCCATGCACTTCACCGCCTTTCACCCCGACTGGCGAATGCGGGACACCCCTCCTACTCCGGCGGCCACCCTGCTCCGCGCTCGCCGGATTGCCCTCGAGGAAGGCATCCGCTTCGCCTACACGGGAAACGTACTCGACCGATCGGGGCAGTCCACCCGCTGCCCGCGCTGTGGCTCGGAGATCATCGGCAGGCGAGGGTACGACATCGTCACGTGGGCACTGCAGGCCGACGGCATCTGTGACCGGTGCGGCGTCCGGTGTCCCGGCGTGTTCGAGGCGCGGCCCGGCAGGTGGGGAAACCGGCGGCGACCGGTCCGGGTCTCCGCCTACCGCTGACCCTCCGAAACCGCGACCGTGCTTGGCCCGCTCCTGGCGGGGGCATCGAGCCGATACAGGTGGAAGAGGGTCGAATCGGCCAGGTGGATTTCCTTCCAGTACCGCAGGCCGCACTTCTCCGCCACCCGACGGGATGCGTGATTCCGGGGATGAATCACCGCCACCACCCGTCTCAGGCGCCCGGTCTCGAACGCCCACTCGAGCACCGCGCGTGCCGCCTCGGTGGCGAGTCCGTTTCCCCACGCCGCGGGCGCCAGATGATAGTGCAGCTCGGCGTCGGCCGAGGGATCCACGTCGGTGCCCAGGAAGCCGACCCGGCCCACCAGCTCTCCGGTCTCCCGGAGCTCCGCGGCGAGCAGGCCGAAGCCCCGCTCTTCGTAGCCGGCGATGTGCCGGCGAATGCCGTCGCGCACCTCATCGAAGGAGGGCGACCGACCTCCGGAGTACTCCACGACCGTCGGATCGGCGAAGATGTCGGCGAGCCGCCCGGCATCTTCTTCCCTCAGCTCGCGCAGCCGGAGTCGGGGGGTCTCGAGATACACGGGTCGTTCACTCCGGCTTCCGCGCCAGCACGACGAGACGGGACGCGGTCTCGTCGTACGGCCCGCCCTCGAAGTCCCCGTACGCCGCGCTTTCCGCGAAGCCCGCGGCCCGGGTCAGGGTGCCGAGCTCGAAAGCCGAGTAGAGGCGGTGTCCGATCTCGAACTCCTCCCTGGACCCTTCCCGAATCCGGATCCAGGTGCTCTCCATCCACGACCAGGCCCGCACCGGGCGGCGCTCGAACAGCCATACTTCATCGTGGACACGCTTCCAGTCCCGCGCCTGGAAGATCCGACCCAGCACTTCCTTGCCGATCGTGTCGATCAACAGGATCCCGCCCGGACGCAGGCTCTCGAGGACCCTCTCGAGCACCTCGAGATCGTCCCCGGGGTCCTCGAAGTACCCGAACGAGGTCCGCATGCTGATGGCGACGTCGAACGCCCCGGGTCTGCTGAACTCCCGCATGTCGGCCCGGACGAGCTCGACGTTCCACCCGCCCTCCTCTGCTCTCCTGCGCGCTTCCGCGAGGTAGGCCTCCGTCCGGTCGACCCCCGTTACGTCGCAGCCGAGGCGTGCCAGGGGGAGCGCGTAGCGTCCGGGCCCGCACCCGAGATCCAGGACCGACGATCCCGGCTCCAGCCCGAGCCATTCGAACAGGCGCTCCGCGTCCGCGTCCGCCGCCTGCCAGGCCTGATCGTCGAACAGGGAGGCCGCGGCGGCCTCCCAGAAGCGATCCTCCGCATGCCAATCATCGCCCGCAGCGGCCCGATCTCGATCTTCCATGTCGGCTAGCTCCGCTCCATCCAGGAGTGGATCGGCTCGGTGGACCGGATGAGGTGCATTCCATGCCCTTCGAACAGCTCGAGCGCTTCCTCGGCATCCTCCGTGAAATCCACCACGTCGGGAACCACGACGGACGACATGCAGTCCTCGAGGATGTAGATCCGCCCGGCCAGCTCGGGGTCCCTCGCCTGGATCGCCGTGAGGAGGTCGTGCAGCGTCCACGCGACGCAGTGGCTGGCCGCCTGCCCCGCCACGACGATCGCATCGAACGACATCAGGTGGTCGAACAGCTCGAGGTTGGGAGAGGCGATCCGCTCGCGGGCCGGGCCGAGCGTCACCTCGGGGCTGAACACGGAGTAGTTCTCCGTCAGCGGAGTGTCTCCCTTCACCTCGAACCGGGCCGCCGTCTGGCGCGCGATGCTGTGAAAGAACACGGCCTCGTCCACCGCCGAGACGAGCGCGTGCCCGATGCTTCCGAGCATCGCGTGGTAGGGCCAGATCATGAGCGGGTAGCGTCCCTCGGTGACCCGTCGCACGTAGTGCCGTGCGTACCGGTTCAACCACTCCTCGTCCCCGCCCGCCAGGGATCCGGCCACGGCCGGATTGGGCCGCCACCGCCCCTGCTCCACGTCGGCGACCGTGATCTCCGTCTGTCCTCCGATCGGGTGATGCCCCTCTTCGTCGAGCCAGAAGACCGGGTGGAAGATCTGGAGCGCGGTATGCGTGTCCAGGGTCGCCGTGATCTCCGTGATCGCACCGAGGTTGCGGTAGATGAACTGGCAGAGTCGAGTATTGTCCTCGACGGCCCCTCGCCCCGTCCGACCCGCGACGAAGAGCTCGTACTCGGGAATGCAGAACGTATTCTGGCAATCGACGAGGAGGAGGCCGATCGTCGGGTCGTCGTCCGACGGGTGCCCGATCCCGTGGGCCTCCGCCCACGCCTCCGCCTCCGCGGCCCTGGCCGCATAGTCGACACGCCAGATCTCGCCCGTCCGGGAATCGTCGAAATGTCCCGGAATCGGCAGTTCAGCCACCGTTCACCTCCGAATCGAGCCGCTCGAGCAGCGTCCAGTCCACCGGGATCAGCCGCGGGTTCTCCCATACGCCCCGACCCACCTTGGCCTCGGGACGGCCGTCCACCTCGACCACGTCCGCGGTGAAGTCGAAGTCGGTGACCACCCCATCCTCCTCGCAACCGTGGCCGAGGATCGAGCTGCCCACCCCGTACGCCGCGATCGGGAGTCCGAGATCGGCGAAGCGCTGGATCTTGCGGGGCGTGAACCCTCCGGAGACCATGATGCCGACGTAGTCGAAGCCTTCCGCATCGAGGGACCCCCGCACCTTGCGGACGAGGTGCGGATTGACCCCGGCGAGGCTTTCCTTGCCCCACAGGTCGGGATCTTCCATCAGGGCCCGGTCGACCAGCTTTCCGCTCGTGTCGAGGCGCACCCCGTACAGCACTCCGTCCCCGAACTCCTCACGCATGGCTCTCGCCACGGCGAGCGAGTCCCGAACGCAGTCGTTCCGGTAGTCCACCAGGCTGACGATCGGCACGCGCGGTTCCTCATCCCTCACGTAGCGGGCGAACGCCAGCGTGGCGCCCACCACGTCGCCACCGAACGCCGCGATCAACCCGTGAGGCATCGTGCCCACGCCCTCACCGCCCCACCACGAGGCGCCGGCGTCGCTCGACACGTCGCCGCCTCCTCCGACCCGGGCGGCGTACCCATCGGGCGTCTGGATGCGCCAGTCGTCGTGACGCGGGGCGAAATAGATGACCGGCACCCCTCGGGCCGCCTCCACGGCACGCGCCGCGTTGGTCGCGATCAGGCTGCGCCGGGCGAGCACCCCGTCCAGGGGGGTCTCGAGGTGAGCGAACGCCCGGTATCGCCCACGAATGCGGAAGGCGACCTCCCAGGGTTCGATCCGATCACCGTCGTGCAGCGTCTCCACGACCAGGTCGCGATGGTCGAACCCGGCCGCGAGCTGCGACTGCAGCATGCGAACGCATTCGAAGGTCCCCGCGAGCATGCCGTGGCGCTTGGCGAAGAACTGCAGGTTGACGATCGGATCGAGGCCGGCGTGCTCCAGCGTGCGAGCGGTTCGCACGAAGTAGCGGTCCGACAGCCACCCGTCCCGGATTCGGGGATCGAACTGGAACAGCTCCGCCGGGAAGCGGGTGAGCTCCTCGTGGAACAGCAGGGCCCGGTCTTCCGTCATGGCTCGCTCACGTCCTCGCTATTCCTCGTCGGGCTCAGCGATACCGCTCCGTGGTCTCCCTGGCACCGTCCTCGCACGCCGGCCACTCGCGCGGCTCGCCGGTCCGGAAGTCGACGACGGTGGCCCTCTCGTCCCTGGGCACGCGATCGTCCTCGGAGGCGAGATACGTCAGCATCGCCACCAGGGTCGCGTTCGCCCGGATGTTGTCCCAGACGATCTTGTCAAAGGTGTCCAGGTTGGTGTGCCACGTGTAGGCGAAGTAGTCCCAGCTGCTGGAGCCGAGACCGAACGTCGGAGCTCCAGCACAGATGAACGACGCGTGATCGCTCCCGCCGCCGCTCGGCGATCCCGGGAAGGACAGATCGACCTCGCCGCTGATCGACCTCGGGACCCGGGCCATCCAGTCGGCCAGGTTGGCCGACGCGCTCACGATGCCCATCGGTGAGCCCCTGACGATCTGGCCCGTGCCGTTGTCCTGGTTGAACGCGGCCTGCAGACCCTCGATGACTTCCGGATGGTCGCGAACGAAGGCGCGGGATCCGTTCAGACCCTGTTCCTCGCTGGCCCACAGTCCGATCAGGATCGTTCGCCGGGGAGCCGGATACACCTCCGACAGGATGCGCATGGCCTCCAGCATCACGACGCTGCCCGTGCCGTTGTCCGTCGCACCCGAGGCACCATCCCACGAGTCGAAGTGCGCGGAGAGGACCACGTACTCGTCCGGCAGCTCGGCTCCCGGAATTTCCCCGATCACGTTCCCCACCGGCACGTCGGCCCTGAGCTCGGCCTCCGCATCGACCCTCAGCAGGGGGGCCTGGTCCTGGCTCGCCAGCCGCCACACGAGCCCGTAGTCCTCGCAGCTCAGATCGAGGGCGGGGATCGTCCGTGTGGCGGCCCCGAAGCGCGTATTGAGGGCAAAGACCCGACGCGCGCCCCAGCCGCCGCTCCAGTCGGACCACAGCACGCCCAGCGCCCCGGCCTCCTCGATCGCCTGGAGAATCTCGGCCGGCTCGTAGCCCGTCGCCTCCATCCGCGTTCCCCAGGCGACCTGCATCTCGCGCCGCTTCTCCCGCACCGACTCCACGAGATCCTCGCTGCCGTACTCCTCGTAGCTCGACAGAGGCCGGCAGGAGGGCTGAGGCATGGCGAGGGCGACGAAGTTACCCTCCACGGACGGTAGCCACGCGTCGAATCCGGCCGCATCCGCAACGTCGGGGAAGGCCACCACACCCCCCTCGACCGTCCCGCCGCTGCCGGGGCTCCACGCCATGAGCATGGCGTCGAGCGAGCGCACGCGCGGCTCGAGAAGGTCGACGTGGGTGGTGCCCCGCTCCCATCCCTTCCAGGTGCCGTAGTCCTCCACCCGGGCCTCGACCCCCCACCCCGCCAGCATCTCGACCGCCCAATCGTTGGCCCGGTCCACCGCCGGGGTGCCGGTCAGCCGCGGACCGATCGAATCCAGCAGGGCCTGGCCGATGCTCCAGGCGTTCGAGTCTTCCATCCCCTCCGCCCAGATCGATTCGAGCACCGGATCGTCGGTCGGAAAATCCTGCGCCGCGACCGGTGCCGCGGCCATCCACGCCGCGATCGCCAAGCTGGCCGAAACCGCCCTCTTCACATGCATTATCGACTCCACTGTCTCACTCAACTCGCTGGATCGGCCGTCCGCGCCACGCGGGGAGGAGCGGTACCGGCCGTGAAACGACGCAGAATAGATCCAAGCCGGTTGCGCGTCCAGTGAAAAGGCCCGCGGCGAGCGGGCTCCGCCCCTCGCGCCGTTCGGCTTCGCGGGGCTACCTTGCCGGAGCCGTGCGTCACCCGTCCTCGGTGGACGGGTTCGACGTCCAGTTCCGATTCCCTGGCCCCGAGGTGTTCATGTTCGGTCGGCGTGCCTTCCCATGGCTGGCCCTGCTCTTCGTGCTCTCATCGTGCTCGAATCCGCCGGCTCACGAGATCGTCATTCGAGGCGGATGGGTCTACGACGGCTCCGGGAGCGCGCCGTACGCGGCCGACGTGGCGATCGACGGAGACACGATTACCGCGATCGTCGCGAGGGAAGCGGGTGGCGAGACCGAGTTGCGCGGTCTCACGGAGATCGACGCCGAGGGGATGGCGGTCTCTCCCGGCTTCGTCAACATGCTCTCCTGGGCCAACGAGTCGCTCCTCGAGGACGGCCGTGGCCTGAGCGACCTGGTGCAGGGCGTCACGCTCGAGGTCATGGGAGAGGGGTGGTCCATGGGCCCCCTCAACGAGGCCATGAAGGCCGAGATGCGGGAAGACCAGGGGGACGTCCGTTTCGAGGTCGCCTGGACCACCCTGGCCGAGTACCTGGACCACCTCGCGGAGCGCGGAGTGTCGCCCAACGTGGCCTCGTTCGTGGGCGCGACCACCGTCCGGATTCACGAGGTCGGCTACGAGGACCGTCCGGCCACGCCGGAGGAACTGGAACGGATGAAGGCGCTGGTGCGCGAGGCGATGCAGGGCGGCGCCCTCGGTCTCGGGTCCTCGCTCATCTACGCACCGGCGTTCTACGCGAGCACCGAGGAGCTGGTCGAGCTCGCCTCGGCTGCGGGCGAGTACGGAGGCATGTACATCTCGCACATCCGCAGCGAGGGCAATTCGATTCTCCCGGCGGTCGAGGAGCTGATCACCATCGCCCGGGAAGCCGGTGTACCCGCGGAGATCTACCATCTGAAGGCCGCCGGTCGGGAGAACTGGCCGCGCCTCCAGGAGGTGATCGATCGGATCGAGGCGGCTCGCGCGGAGGGACTTCGAATCACCGCCGACATGTACACCTACACGGCCGGCGCTACGGGTCTCGACGCCGCCATGCCCCCGTGGGTGCAGGAGGGCGGGGATCAGGCCTGGATCGAGCGCCTGCAGGATCCGGAGATCCGCGGCCGCGTGGCCGTCGAGATGACGACCCCGACCGACGAATGGGAGAATCTGTATCTGGCGGCGGGATCGGCGGACAAGGTGCTCCTGGTCGGGTTCCGGAATCCGGACCTGAAGCCCCTGACCGGCCGAACGCTGGCGGAGGTGGCCGAGGAGCGCGGCACCACGCCTGAAGAGGCCGCGATGGATCTGCTGATCGAGAACGGGGCCGACGTGGGGACCGTCTATTTCCTCATGTCCGAAGAGAACGTTCGCAGGAAGATCGCGCTGCCGTGGATGAGCTTCGGGTCCGATGCGGAAGCGCTGGCGCCGGAAGGCGTCTTTCTGGAATCGAACCCGCACCCTCGGGCCTATGGCAACTTCGCCCGTCTGCTCGGTCGGTACGTACGGGACGAGGAGATCCTTCCGCTCGAGGAGGCGATACGGAAACTGACCTCTCAACCGGCCGCCCACCTGGGCATCGAGCGGCGGGGCAGGCTCGCCCCCGGGTATTTCGCGGACGTCGTGATCTTTGATCCGGAGACGGTGGTGGACCGCGCCACCTTCGCCGAGCCTCACCAGCTCGCCGAAGGCGTCCGCTTCGTGCTGGTGAACGGGGTGCTGACCGTTCGCGACGGAGAGCACACGGGCGCCCTCGCCGGCCGCGTGGTGCGGGGTCCCGGCTGGACGGGCGAGTGAGGTCTGACGTCCCGAGCCCCTCGGGTCCGCCGTTCCGCGAGGGGCTGGATTTCGCCCGCGAGCTCGATGCCTCGGATCCGCTGGCCGGGTTCAGGGAGCGCTTCGAGCTCCCGTCTCGGGACGACAGGCCGCTCATCTACCTCGCGGGCAACTCTCTCGGGCCCCTCCCGCTCGAGGCTCGCGGCGCACTGCAGCGAGCCCTGACGCGGTGGGCGGAGCGGGGGGTGGATGGCTGGTTCGAGGAACCGGATCGATGGTACGACCTCGACGAGCGAGTTCGACCGCCGCTCGCCCGGCTGGTGGGAGCATCGGCAAGCGAAGTAGCGGTGATGAACGGCCTGACCGTAAACCTCCACCTGATGCTCGCCACCTTCTTCCGACCGGCCGGCGGCCGGAGGGCCATTCTGATCGAGCGTCCCTGCTTTCCGAGCGACCGCTTCGCCGTGGAAACCCATCTTCGCTGGCACGGCCTCGATCCGGGGCGCTGCCTGCTGGAGGTCGGACCACCGGACGACGCCGGCCGGATCGACGAATCCGCGATCGAGGCGGCCCTGGAAGCACGGTCCGGGGAGGTGGCCCTGGTGTTGATCGGCGGAGTCAACTTCCTCACCGGCCAGAGGCTGGACATGCCACGGATCGTGAAGGCCGGACACCGGCACGGCGCCGTGGTCGGCCTGGACCTGGCGCACGCCGTCGGAAACGTCGAGCTCGCGCTTCACGACTGGGACGTCGACTTCGCCGTGTGGTGCCACTACAAGTACGTGAACGGCGGACCGGGCGCTCCGGCCGGGATCTTCGTTCACCGCCGACACGCGGACAGGGTCGACGAGCTCGATCGCCTCGGAGGCTGGTGGGGAAACGATCCGTCGACCCGGTTCCGAATGCAGCTGGATCCGGATTTCCGGGCCCGTCCGGGCGCGATCGGCTGGCAGCTCAGCACCCCGCCGGTCCTGGCCATGGCCCCCCTCGAGCCCGCCCTGTCTCTGTTCGACGAGGCGGTCATGGACCGGATCGTCGCGAAGTCCAGGCGACTGACGACCTACCTCGAGTGGCTGATCGAGACGAGGGTCGGCGAGGGAGCCGAGATCATCACGCCAGCCGAGCTCGAGGGCAGAGGGTCGCAGATTTCGGTGCGGATCGCGGGCACGGCGAAGACCGTGCTGGAGCGGCTGTACCGGTCGGGCATCATCGGTGACTACCGGGAGCCCGACGTGCTTCGCCTCGCTCCAGCCCCGCTGTACAGTCGATTCAGCGAGCTGTGGCACACCGCGGAGGCGCTTCGAGAGGCCCTGGGGGAAGCCGCGTGAGCGCATCGGAGCCGCGACTCTACGACATCAGCCCGCCCCTCAGCCCCGGCACGGCCGTGTTTCCGGGAGACACGCCGATGAGCCGGGAAGTGCTCCTGGATGGAGGCCGGGGCGACGCGATCACCCTGTCCACCCTCCGGGCCACCTGCCACCTCGGCGCGCACGTCGATGCGCCGGTACACTACGACCCGGACGGGGAGTCGATCGATGCGCGACCGCTGTGGCCGTTCGTGGGAAGCTGCCGGGTGGTCCGGCCGAGCGTCGGCCCCGGAGGTCTCGTTACGCGGGAGCGCCTGCTCGAAGCCCTCGCCGCCGGGCCCGACCGTCCCGAAGGTGCCCGCCTGGATGTCCCCAGGGTCCTGATCTCGACGGGATCGTATCCCGATCCGAAGATCTTCAACCCGGACTTCGCGGCCCTCGACCCGGAGCTCGTCGACTGGCTCGGCACGGAAGGTGTGAAGCTGATCGGAATCGACACCCCCAGCATCGATCCATCCGACTCGAAGGACCTGCCGGCTCACGCGGCCGCTCGGCGGCACGATCTGGACATTCTCGAAGGCGTGGTGCTGGGTCACGTACCGCCGGGACGGTACGAGCTCATCGCTCTTCCGCTCCGTCTCGTGGGCTTCGATGGAAGCCCCGTGCGGGCCGTGCTCCGGGCCGATCCCCACCGGTCCCCGGAAGGCGCGTGACGGGCCCGAGCGCCCGGCCGCGCCCCGGTGCCACGGATCGTGGCGGCCGTCAGCGGGACGCCGCCGTGCGACCTCCGTCCACGGGCAGGTTCACGCCCGTCACGTAAGACGCGGCGGGCGAGGCGAGGAATCCGACCACCGCAGCGATCTCGGATGGTCGCGCCAGGCGTCGAAGGGGAATCCCGCCCTGCCAGCCCGCTTCCACCTGCTCCACCGAAGATCCCTGCGCCTTCGCGATCGACTCGGCCAGCTCTTCGAGACGGCCCGTGGCCGTGTACCCCGGAAGGACCGTGTTCACCGTCACCCCGAGGGGACCGAGCTCGTGGGCCAGCGTGCGTGCCCAGTTGGCCACGGCCGCCCGCGTCGTGTTGGACACGCCGAGGCCGGGGATCGGCGCGATCACCGAGATGCTCGCGATGTTGATCACGCGTCCGTATCCGGCCTCGCGCATGCCCGGCAGCATCGCCTGCACCAGGACCTGACCGCAGCCCACGTGTGCCGAGAGGGCGGCGAGGAAGTCCTCGGGGTCCGCCTCGATGATCGGTCCGTGAGGCGGGCCGCCGGTGTTGTTGACCAGGATGTGGGCCGGCCCTGTCGCTTCGAGGTGTTCCGTGACGGCTCGGCGCACCTCGTCGACATCCCGAAAGTCGGCTCTCACCCACGAGTGCCCCTCCCCGTGAGGCCGGGGCAGAGCGTCGACCGCCTCGCGCAACGCCGCCTCGTCCCTGGCCACCAGGATCACATCCGCGCCCCGGCCGGCCAGCTCTTCCGCGCATGCACGGCCGATGCCGCGAGTGCTTCCGCACACCACGGCCCTCTTGCCGCTCAGATCCCCCATTCGACCTTCCTCCGTGCGCCGGACCTCACTCCGTCGACTGCCGGGTGAACTTGAAGGCCGCGTCGAACAGGTCTCCGGTGCAGTCGTCGTCGATCACCGAGACGCCCGCGACCGACGCTCCACCCTCGGTGATCCGTCCCTCGCCGCTCAGGACGCCGGTGCACCCGCCACCCCGCTCGTAATTCGAGTTGAACGTGAGGGTGTCTCCGGAGATCTCTCCTTCCAGGTTACCGGCGACGCGCTCCGGGCCCTGCAGGTCGAGCACGCCGTACACGAGCCCCCCCGGCGAGGTGGTCAGCTTCGCGGGGCCCGCGTACTCGGCGCCCATGGCATCGAAGGAGACGTCGTATTCGCCCGACAGGTTGTAGGGGTAGTCGCTGTCGCCCGGCATCGGGTTCCCGGAGCAGGCCGCCGATGCCCCGAGAACGACGCAGGCGACGATCGGAAGAAGTCTCATGTCCACCTCCCTGTTTCGAACCGGTCAATCGATCGAGAACGCTGCCGTCTCGATCGCCTGCTGATCGTCCGCCGTCAGCCGGAGCCCGGCCGCGGCGATCGAGTCCTCGGCGTGGTCCACCGTGCGGGCTCCCGGAATCACGATGACGTTCTCTCCCCGGGCGAGGACCCACGCCAGCACCACCGCGTGCGGAGAGGCCCCGTGCCTCGCCGCGATCTCCGACACCACCGGGTGGTCGGGCAGCTTGCGGTTCAGGCGACCGCCACCCACCGGGCTGTAGGCCAGGAACCCGATTCCCTCGCGCTCCGTGTGCTCGACCACGCCGTCCTCGACCGCTTCCCGGAAGAACGGGTTCAAGCGGTTCTGCACGCTGGTGACCGTGACGATGCGACGGGCCCGCTCGATCTCCTCCACCGAGACGTTCGACAGACCTACCGCACGGATCTTGCCCTCCGCGCGCAGGTCCGCCAGGGCGCCCACGCTCTCCTCGAACGGCACGGCGGGATCCGGCGCATGCAGCTGATACAGATCGATCGTCTCCGTCCCGAGCGCCCGCAGGGATGCCTCGCATGCCGACTTCAGCCGATCCGGATGCGCATCTCTCTCCCACCGTCCACCGGGCCGCCGGAGACCGCCCTTCGTCGCCACCACGACGCCGTCGCGGTCGCCGGACCACTCCCGGAGCGCCCGCGCGATCAGCCGCTCGTTGTGGCCGATGTCGTCATCGTCCAGGCAGTAGACGTCGGCCGTGTCGATCAGCGTCATGCCCCCGTCCAGGGCCGCATGCAGCACGCGAATCGACTGCGAGGCCTCCGGCCGGCCCGACGTGGACAGCGGCATCCCGCCGAATCCGACGCACGTGACCTCCGGGGCTCCCGGGCCCAGCCGCACCTCTCGTATCACCCGCTCACCTCCCCATGATCTCCAGCATTCGTTCGACTCGAACCACCTTCACGCGCGGCCGGCCGGTCGCCGCACCCGCCGCGATCTCCACCTCGTCGAGACGGCGCCAGTCCTCGAAGGTCACGAAGCGCACGTCACGGGACGCGAGAAGCGCCTCGATGGCGGAGGGCGCCGGGTCTTCCGGCTGCCGGACCCGGCCCTGCTCCACATCCTCGAGCATCGACGAAGCGGTCTCCGCGGCATCCGGCTTGTTGGTTCCGATGATGCCGCTGGGGCCCCGCTTGATCCAGCCCGCCACGAACTCCCCCGGCACGACCTCTCCTCCGGTGGCCTCCGTCACCCGCCCGGCGACGTTCGGAATCACGCACCGCTCGGGATCGAAGGGAACGTCGGAGAGCGGTACCCCGCGATACCCGACGGAGCGAAGGACGAGGCCGGCATTCACCTCCTCCGTCGTTCCCGTCCCCTCGCTGCGCAGGTAGCCCGTGCCGGTGGGCACCAGTCGGTTCGTCTCGATCCGGACCCCTCGGACCCGTTCCGCCCGACCGAGAATCTCCACCGGAGACGAGAGAAACCGCAGCACCAGTCGTCGCCCCGAGCCCGACGGCGTCCGGCCCGCCAGCTCGTGCAGGATCTCGAGGTTCCGGGTCGCGACCCGGCTCGCCGCGGCCGCCCGTG
Source organism: Candidatus Benthicola sp. (assembly GCF_058719085.1). Taxonomy (NCBI): domain Bacteria; kingdom Pseudomonadati; phylum Gemmatimonadota; class Gemmatimonadia; order Candidatus Palauibacterales; family Candidatus Palauibacteraceae; genus Candidatus Benthicola; species Candidatus Benthicola sp. The sequence goes on along the minus strand of NZ_JBZQEK010000006.1, from coordinate 1,838 downwards.
CGCTCGCCTCGTCCAGCGCGAGGTCCCCCGGATCCACGATCACGTCCACGTCCGGGATACGGCCCAGCTCCTTGAGCTCCACGCTGGTGAACTTCGCCTGCGCCGGCCCCCTGCGGCCGAGCATCACGACTTCCCGCACCGCACTCTTCCGAAGCGCTTCGAGGGCGTGGTCGGCGATGTCCGTCGAAGCCAGGATCTCGGGGTCCGTGACCAGAATCCGGGCCACGTCGACCGCCACGTTCCCGTTCCCCACCACTACGGCCCGCTCGTGGCCCAGATCGAAGGCGCGGTCCGCGAAGTCGGGGTGTCCGTTGTACCACGCCACGAACTCCGTCGCCGGATGGCTGCCCTCGAGGTCCTCGCCCGGGATGTCGAGGCGTCGGTCGGCCTGCGCGCCGACCGCGTAGACCACCTGGTGGTAGTGCCTTCGCAGATCTTCCCGGCTCAGATCGACCCCGAACGTCACGTTGCCGAAGTAGCGCACCGCCGGATCGGCGGCGATTCGATCGTAGCGGTCCGTGACCTTCTTGATGGACTGATGATCGGGGGCCACACCGTCGCGCACGAGCCCGTACGGGGTCGGGAGCCGGTTGAACAGATCGATGGAGACCGGCATCGCCGCGTTCTTGAGCAGCGCTTCGACGGTGAAGAACCCGGCCGGACCGGCCCCGACGACGGCGACGCGAAGAGGCGGTGCGGGAATTCCGGACGGATTGCTCACGAAACGAGTGCGGCCTTCCAGGCGAGGGACACCGCACGCGCGGCCCGGCTGCGCCGGCCCGGGGCGTGCTCGAGCGACCGTCGTACTCTATTTCTCGCGCCCCTCGCCCGTCAACGCGGCCGAGCGAGCCGTCAGGCGGCCGCCTTCTGCCCCTCCGCCACGCTCTGCCGGCCGCCGCGTACGTTGAACCGGTATCCGAAGTAGATGAGCACGATGCCGAGAAGCTCGGTCACGTACAGGACCTCGACGTGCCCGAACCGGGTGAAGGAGCCGCCGATGCCCGGCAGGATCGCACCCACCGCGATGAGCCAATTCCCGATCACGCGGTGAGACATGTCGGGCACCTTCCGATACTTCAGTGCCGAGTAGACGGCCCCTCCGACCAGGAAGATCACCGCGTACAGGTTGATGAAGGGGCTGAAGCCGCGCACCCAGCTCCACTCCAGCACGCGACCGGAGAGCCGGTGCGGTTCGGCGAGGGCCGTGTCGACCGGGCTGAGCAGCACGCACGCCGAAGCCACGAGGGCTACGCTCAGCACGGCGGCCGTCAGGCGATCGGCCGTCTTCCGGTTGAACAGAAGGTAGACGGTGCCCTGGGCGAGCGGGAAACCGCCGAACAGCGCCCCCGAGATGTACCAGGCGCGGAAGATCGGCTCGTGCCACCCGATCAGCGTCGTCAGGGACTCCGTGATCGTCCCCGCCCCGTACGCGAAGGCGCCGATCGCCCACCAGAAGTGGTGCATGCCACCGCGCTCCCGGTACCGGCGGACCAGCAGAAAGCCGAACCAGATCGAGAACACGCTGGTCGCGATCGGAATGAAGTGAACGAAGCTGCGCATGGATCTCTTCCTCGTTTCTCGAGGGCTCCGCGCCGCATGCGAGCGGAGGGTCGTCCGCCCTCGCGGCAAAGCGTGAGACCGGGCCCCGCCCCGGGGGCGGGACCCGGCGTCTCTACATGCCGACCTCGGCCAGCCGGCTCAGAAGGTCGTCGACCAACCGATCAGGACGGTCCTTCGCGGCTGGGGACGGAAGAACGCCGCATTCGAGAACTCGGCGTACAGCTCATCCGTGAAGTTCTCCACGCTGGCCGTGACGTAGTGGGACGTGCGACCGATCT
>NZ_JBZQEK010000005.1:0-36853 GCF_058719085.1 Candidatus Benthicola sp. | reverse complement strand
CGCTCCACGAGCGACCCCCTTTACCCATTGTCATGACCGCGAGTGCTCACCCACCCCCGCACAATTACGGATAGCCGCACCCACCCACCCGCATAGATTTCGCGCCGCGCACACGCGTTCCCTATCTTCGCGCGTTGAGGCGGATCAATCGATTCCGATGCTGGATCCTACGACCCCCTCGGAGGATCGATGAGAGGCGAAGGGAAGACCCTCGGACGAGGCCGCAGCCGGGCGCTGTGGATCCTCGCGTTCGTTCTCATGCTGGCGGCCGGCGTCTACCAGCGGTACACGGGCCCCACCTACAAGCTGCGAGGCTCGTACACGGTCGGGGAGCAGGTGGTGAAGTACCGGCTGGTGCGCTCCGCCTACTCGACGGGTGACACGGTCGTCGTCATCCCGGCCCCGGCGGGCGTGGCCGGCGACCTCGTCTACCGGCGCTACCCGACGGACGACGAGTTCACGCGGGTGCCCTTGGTGCGCCGTGAAGCCGAGCTGGCCGGGACGCTTCCGGCGCAGCCGCCGGCCGGGAAGCTCGAGTACCACCTCGAGCTCACGACTCCGACGGGGACCGTCGTGGTCCCGGACACCGGCGAGAACGCGGTCATCCGGTTCAAGGGCTGGGTGCCGGCCTGGGTGCTGATCCTGCACGTCGGCTTCATGTTCTTCGGCGTCCTGGTGGCGTGGCGCGCCGGCCTCGGTGCGCTGATCTCGGCCCAGGGCCTTCGCAAGCTGAGCTGGGTGGCGCTGATCCTGTTCACCATCGGCGGGTTCCTCCTCGGGCCATGGGTCCAGAAGTACGCCTTCGACGACTGGTGGACCGGCATACCTTTCGGGTGGGACCTGACGGACAACAAGACGCTGGTCATGTGGCTCGCCTGGTTCTTCGCCCTGATCGCGATCGGGCGGGGCGCTGGCAGGGGAGCGTCCGAGGAAACGACCGGAGGGGGCAAGGCCCGCATCGCGGTGGTGATCGCGGCGATCGTCACCGTGGGCGTCTACCTGATCCCGCACAGCATGGCGGGCAGCCAGCTGGACTACGACGCGGTGGATCGCGGCGTCGCACCGGAGGACGCGATCGGGATCGGTTGAGGCGAAGACGCTCCCGTCGCGCTCGCGAAGCAGCGCCCGCCTGAACGAGAAGAGGATACGGACATGCCTGCAGAGATCACGGCCCGGGTGATCGAGGGGACCCGGATCGGTCTGACCAACGGAAGGCACGAGTGGTTCGGCGACGAGCCCGAGAGCAACGGTGGCACGGACACCGCTCCGCGGCCTTACGAGATGCTGCTCGGGGCGCTCGCCCACTGCACCCTGGTGACCCTGGTTCTCTACGCGAACCACAAAGGGATCGAGCTCGGGCCGGTGTCGGCCCGCTACGAGCACGAGAGAGTCCCGGCCCCCGAGGGTCAGAAGGGCGAGATCGACCGTATCACCAGTTACGTCACCCTCGAGGGCGAGTACGATGACGCGGTTCGCAAGCGCCTGGAGCAGATCGTGACCCGCTGCCGGGTGCACAAGACGCTGATGGCGGGCGCCGAGCTGGTGGACGAGGTCGAGTTCACCGGCTGAACGAATGAGGGGCCGGGCTGGCGGGTAGTTTCAGGTGGATTCCGTGGTGGTTCTCCAACCGGAGCGGATCATGTACTACCCCGGGAAGAAGGAAGCCTGGCTGGCCGTCGTGACGCTCATCGTTCTGGCCATCGGGCTGATGCTCGGCTGGTTCTGACACGGCCGCCGAGAAGCCGAAGGGCCCCGGGCGGCCCGATCGAAGACCCTAGCCCGCGGTCAGGATGAGCAGCGCCGCGGCCACCACGTGCGCGGTGCTGCCGGCCATCACACACAGGTGCCAGATCGCGTGTCCGTATGGGATTCGCCGGTCCGCGTAGAAGTAGACCCCGCCCGTGTAGGCCAGCCCCCCGATCGCCAGCCACACCAGCGTGGCGCCCGGGAGTGCCGCGGCGACCGGCTTGGCCGCGATCACCACCAGCCACCCCATGGCCAGGTAGATCAGGGTCGAGACGATCCGGAAGCGTCCGGTGAAGAACAGCTTGAACACGATCCCGGCCGCCGCGAGGCCCCAGATGACCCCGAACAGCGTCCACCCCCAGCCGCCTCGCACGCCGGCGAGAGTGAACGGGGTGTAGGTCCCGGCGATCAGCAGGTAGATCGCCGAGTGGTCGACGACCCGGAGCCGCGCCTTCACGCTCTTCTGGGGCGCGGCGTGATACAGGGTGGAGGCCGAGTAGAGCACCACGAGGGTCGTGCCGAACACGGCGGCGCCGACGACGTGGAACACGTCTCCCTTCAGGGCGGCCAGCGTCACCAGGACGGCCGTGGCCGCGATGCCGCACAGCGTCCCGAACGCGTGCGTCAGCGTGTTGGCCAACTCCTCGCGGCGATGCTTGAGACGCGCCCGTCCCACCCCTCTCACTCGTCACTCCTGCCGAAATGTACGGATCTCCTGAACGAACTCGACCCAGCATAACGGATCGACCCGTGCGGCGGAACGTCGTCAGGCTCTTGGCCCCTTGTGCACGTGGGCGTTGGCGCCCTTGAGCAGCTCCTCCGCCTCCTCCCGCGGGAGGCTGGAGCGGCTGGCGCGCGCCACGTCGGCGATCGAAGGCTCGATCAGGAGCATCGCGAGAAGGGCGGCCCGCTCCGGGAGGCTGCGCACGATCACGTGCTCATGCGAGGCGTGCGCCCCGTCCCCCATCGGCCCGAGCCCGTCCAGCGTGGGTGTGAAGAGGCTGGTGATGTTGCCGTCCGAGCCGCCGCCCGAGGTGCCCTGCTGGAGCTCGAGCCCGAGCTCCCGTCCGTCCTCCCGGGCCATCTTCCACAGGTGCTGATTCCCGGGGGTCCGCTCCATGGGGGGACGGTTCATGGTCCCGGTGACGACGAGCTCGGTGCCGGGCGTGGTGGCCTCGAGCGACAGGATCTCCGCCTCCAGCCGGCGGGCGTCCTCGATCGTCAGCACGCGGACGTCCACCGTGGCGCGGCTCTCGGGGGCGATGATGTTGGTGCGCAGTCCGCCGTCCACCGTGCCCACGTTGACGCTGATTCCGCGCTCCGGGTCGTTGAGGGCGAACAGCCTCTGAATGACGAGGGAGAGCTCGAGGATGGCGCTCGCCCCGCGCTCCGGCTCGAGGCCGGCGTGTGCTGCGCGCCCGAGGACCCGGATCTCGAAGAAGCCGTTCCCCTTCCGGGCCGTCTTAAGCTTCCCGGCCGGACCGAGCGCCGGCTCGAGGATGAACACCCGCTCCGAGGCCTTCGCGAGCCGCTTGATGTGCGGCATCGAGTCGCAGCTCCCGATCTCCTCGTCGGAGTTGATCAGGACCACCGGCGTCACCTCGGGCTTCAGCCGGAGCTTCCGGAGGGCGCGAAGGGCGAAGATGATGTTCACCAGCCCGCCCTTCATGTCGTACGTGCCCGGCCCGTACAGCCGTCCGTCCCGCTCCACGACCGGCATGTGGTCGAGCGTGCCGGTCTCCCAGACCGTGTCGCAGTGGCCGACCATCAGCTGAAGCGAGCGTCCCTTGACCCGACCGTGCGGGATGGCGAGAAGCTCCCCGCCGGACTCCGCGCCCGGAAGGGATCGCACCACGAAGCCGAGCCGCTCGAGCTCGCGCCGGAGGAGGGCCTGCGGGGCCTCCTGGGTGGCCGGGTCGAGGGAAGGGGATTCGGCCTCGACCAGTCGGGTCAACAGGCGCACCATCTCCCTCTCCCGGGAACGGAGATACTCGAGGATCCGCGGCGCGGCGGTCTCGCGCCCGCTCAACGTTCGAATCCCTCCGGAAGCGGGAAGGCGTGTGTGCGCTTGATGGCCGCGAACCGCCACGGTCCCAGGTAGGCGAGCAGGGGGGCGTCGTGGATCAGGTCCTGCCCATCCCGTTCGCGGGTTCTCAAAGAATCGTGGGCGACCGCGGCAGCCACGATCCGCCCGACCACGAGACTGTTCTCGCCGAACCCGTCCACCATCCGGTCGACCTCGCACTCGAGGAAGAGGTACGACTGAGCCAGGTGCACGCCCTTCACCCGGGTCGCCGGCCGCGTCTGGAGGTGCTTCACCACCGGCTTCGCGTGGTCCTCGCACCGGGGCGCGGCGCAAAGGCTGGCCAGCACCACCTGGTCGGGACGCGGCATCGACACGGTGAAGGCGCCTTCACGCTGCGCGTTTCGATAGGTGGAGTGTCTCGGAGTGCAGACGAAGCCGAAGTAGTTCTGCCACCCCATCGGAGTGGCCATGTGCTTGGGCGCCAGGTCGGGCGTGCCGTCTTCCTCGAGCGTGCCGACGACGCAAAGCGGCGACACCCAGAAAAAACGTTCCCATATGGGCTTGTCCAGATCTAGCTGAACCAGTTTTTGAAGCGGCTTGGGCTCCATCCGCGGCCTCCCTCCCCCGATGGCCTTTACATCATGACACGGCCCGGCCTAAATAGCCACTCGTCCCGAGTGTTTCGTCACCGGGCCTTCGCAAGGGGAGTGCCGTCATGCTGGACAGGACCACCTTCGCCGACGTGGAAGCGGAGCTCTCACGCCGCTCCGACCTTCCGCGCGCCGAGACGATCCCCTCCCGCTGGTTCACCGAGCCCCGGTTCCACGATCTGGACCTCGAGGCCGTCTTCGCCCGCACCTGGCAGGGCGTGGGCCACGAGGGTCGTCTGTCGGGCCCCGGTTCGTGGTTCGTGACCGAGGTGGCGGGGGACCCGGTCGTGGTGATCCGCGACGTGGAGGGCGAGCTGCGGGCGTTCTACAACGTGTGCCGGCACCGCGGCGGTCCGCTGGCGACCGGCGACGGCTGCGGCCGGGTGCTGCAGTGCGGATACCACGGGTGGACCTACCAGCTGGACGGCACGCTGAGGGGTGTGCCGCACTGGGACCGGGTGGAGCTGTTCGACCGCCGCGAATACGGACTCGTGCCCGTACGGGCCGAGATGTGGGAGGGCCAGATCTTCGTCCACCTCGATCCGGAGGCGGGGCCGCTGGAGGCGATGCTGGCCGGGATCCGCGAGAGGATCGCCCCGGTCCGGCTGTCGGAGATGAAGCCTTTCCGACGCGTGGAGTACGAGGTGCGGGCGAACTGGAAGGTCTACGTCGAGAACTATCTCGAGGGATACCACGTGCCGCTGGTGCACCCCGAGCTCATGCGCCTGTACGACTACCGGAGCTACGCGACCGAGACCCACGGCCGGTACTCGCTGCAGACGAGCGACCTGACCGCCGACGCCAACCTGTACCGGGAGGCGGGCGGCGGAGAGGCCTGGTACTACTTCGTGTTTCCCAACTACATGCTGAACATCCTGCCCGGTCGGCTGCAGACGAACCTCGTGGTGCCCGTCGATCACCAGACCTGCCGGGTGATCTTCGAGTACTTCTACGCGGACGTCGAATCGGAGGAGGCTCGCCGCCGGATCGAGGAAGATGTAGAGTTCGCGGATCGGGTCCAGGCGGAGGACATCGAGATCTGCGAGTACGTGCAGCGCGGACTCCGCTCGCGCGGCTACGACCGAGGCCGCTTCTCGGTGAAGTTCGAGGCGGGCGTGCACCACTTCCAGGACCTGCTGCGGGACGCCTACGGCCGCTGGCTGCAGGGCGGCGACCGGCCCACGGGCCCGCCCCCGCTGGATCCGCGGCACGAGGACGGAGCCTGAGCGGGGCAGGCCGGGCCGCCCGGACGGAGTGACGGTTCGGGCCGGACCCTTCGGATGCAGTCGGACAGAGAAGGAACGGAAAGACGATGCGCATACAGGTATCGACGCGTGGCACGGAGCTGACACCCGAGCTCGAGGGCCGGGTGGAGGCCGTGGCCGACACCCTGAAGGACAGGACCGCGAGTCTCGAGCTGGCCAAGTTCGTGCTCGAGGAGCGCGAGACCGGGAAGGCGGTCGGCGTGGTCCTGTCCTGGGGAGAGAAGCGCGAGACGGTCGTCCGGCATGCCGAGGCCGGGGACTGGGACCGCGCGTTCATGGATCTCGACCGGCGTCTCGAACGGGCGCTGGAGGAGGACGAGGCCGGCTAGGAGCCGCGCCCCCCTCGCCCGACACGCGAACGAAGTGAGCTGCGGCCGATCCCGCCGGCCGCCGAGCATGGACCACCCCTGCGCCCCTCACCCATGGGCGAGCCCCGGGCTCGCGGAGAGGAGGCGTCATGCCCAGGACCTACGAGCTGACCATCACCGGCTTCGAGTTCCCCCGAAAGCTCTCGCGAAGGAAGGCCAACTTCCGGTTCGTCGCCGACGTGCGATACGTGAACGGTCGCGGCGAGCACGACACCGAGCACGCCGTGATGCCGGACCTCGATCGCTGGTGGGAGTGCGACCCGGAGCGGCGCGACAGCCCCGACTACGTGCGCGGGGCCGAGAAGGGGAAGGGCGCGGCGTTCGACATGGCGAAGATCGATGAGTGGGATCGCCTCGTGCTGCTGGTCCGAGGCGACGGGGTGCACTCGGTACAGTTCAAAGTGCTCGATGTGAACCGGTCCGACGGATGGGACCGGCTCCGGCGAGCCCTCGGGGACGTCGTGTCCACTCTGATCGGTCGGGCGCGCTCTCTGGCTCCGGAGCCGTCCTGGATCGTCTCGGACGCTCTCGGGACGGCGGCCACGGACCTCGAGTCGGCCCTCCTGACCCGGCTGGCCGGAGGAGCGGCGCCCCTGTTCCGGGGGTCCACGGCGCTCGCCGATCCCGGGGAATACGAGGTGAGTGGGCCGGGCGTCGACGGTCGGTATTCCGTCCGCTGCCGGCTCTCGGTCACCGACGGCTGACGGCCGTTACATACCCGTTACACGAACGCAGGGGAACCTCTCTTGACGTTGCGGTTAACAGTGTTAATGTAACGCTGTTAACTTAACGACGTTAAGGGTGAATTCATGACTGATTCCAGCGTCGCGAATCGGATGGGGTCGCGCGAGACCGAGACCGCCATCCTGGAGGCCGCGCGCGATCTCCTCGCCGAAGGTGGCCTCGACGCTCTCTCGATGCGGGCCGTGGCCTCGCGGGTCGGCCTCAGCGCCACGGCGATCTACCACTGGTTCGACGGCAAGGAAGACCTGGTCGACCGGGTCGTCCAGCACGGGTTCCAGCGTTCCGAGGCGTACATGTGGGATGCGATCGAGGACCTCCCGCCCGGCTCCATGGAGCGGGTGGCGGCCCTCGGCGAGGCCTACATCCGCTTCGCCCTCGAGAACCGCGAGTACTTCAAGATCATCTTCGCGATCCAGACGCCCACCCCGCGGCAGATCGAGGACGTGCCGGGGCAGGGGGGATACCGGGTGCTCCGTCAGTGCGTCGTCGAGGCCATGGAGGCGGGGAACATCCGGCGTGCCGAGCCGGACCTCGTCGTCCTCTACCTGTGGTCCATCGTGCACGGCCTGGTGACCATCTTCATGGCCTGCGACCCGCACGATCTGCTGGCGGATGCGGAATGTTGTTCCGGTCACGACGAGAAGGAGCTGACGATCGGCCTGTTCGAGCATTTCCGCGACCTGGTTCGGATCGGTCTGGCGCCCGAGGAGGCGAGGGGAGGGGAACATGTTTGATCGACTCGAGACACGATGGCGGACCGGGCGGCGGGCCCTGGCGGCCCTCCTGTGCGTGCTCGGCCTGCTCGTCGCGGGGGCGGACCCGGTGGCGGCACAGGATGCCGGGCTCCAGACGGACTCGACGACCTCCCCGGTGCTTCGCTCCGACGGCGGGCTCACGGAGCAGAAAGGACTGGGCGAGCCGCGGGCGACCGGAGATCCGGAGTCGGGCGGCGAATCCGGGTCGGTGCAGGAAGCGACGGAGGACGAACTGCGGCCCTATACCCTGGAGCGGGCGATCGCGATCGCCCTGCGCAACAACCGGCAGCTGGCGATCTCGCAGTACGACCTCGAGGAAGCGAACAAGCAGGTATCCGAGGCCTACGGCGCGCTGTTTCCCGACGTCGACGGTTTCGCCTCGCTGCAGAGGAACCTCACGCTCCCCTCGGCCTTCCTCCCGGCGTTCATCTTCGATCCGGAAGCGGACCCGGACGACCTGATCGCCGTCACCTTCGGAGCCGACAACCAGTGGAACGCGGGCCTCACGGTCAACCAGCCCCTGTTCGACGCCGGCGTGTTCGTCGGGGTCGGCACGGCCTCCTCCTTCCGGAACCTTGCCCGGGAGGCGCTGCGCGGATCGGCCCAGGGCGTCGCTACCACGACCCGGATCTCCTACCTGAACGTGCTCCTGGCGCAGGAGGCGGTGCGCGTCACCCGGAACAGCATCGAGCGGGTGCGACAGACCCTGGAAGAGACCCAGGCCCTGAACCGGGCCGGTCTGGCGAGCGACTACGACGTGCTTCGGCTCGAGGTACAGCTGGCCAACCTGGAGCCGAACCTGCGGCGGGCCGAGAACGAGGTGGCCCAGCGACGCCGCGATCTAGCGGTCGAGATGGGGCTAGGGGAGGGACAGGCCGCCGCGGCGTTCGGCGAGCTGCACCAGATCGATCTCGCCGACGGGGCGGAGAACTCGGAGGACAACGAAGCTCTGCTCTCCTTCCGGGGCGTTCGGAACGCCCTCGGAACGCCGCTCTCGGACCTGGAGACGGTCGCCTTCCAGAAGCGAACGGACCTCCAGCAGGCACGGCTGCAGCGGGATCTCGAGGAGGCCCGGGTGAAGTACGAGCGCACCCAGCTGTTTCCGACGATCTCGGCCTTCTACAACTGGAGCCTGCAGGCACAGGAGAACGGAGCCCTCAACTTCTTCGGGGAGAACCCCGACCAGCGCTTCTCGGCGCAGGCCGTCGGCCTGCAGGTCGACGTGCCGATCTTCTCCGGTGGGCGCCGGTGGAACCGCGTCGAGCAGCGGAAGATCGGCGTACGGAAGGTCGAGGAGCAGATCGGCGACCTGAAGCAGCGGGCGTCGAACGAGGTCGAGACCGTGCAGGCCGATCTGTCCGAGGCCCGATCCCGGGCCGAAGCGCAGCGTCAGGCCGTATCCCAGGCGCAGCGCGGCTTCGAGATCGTGCGAACGGAGTACCTGGCGGGCACCCAGCCGCGGCTCGAGGTCACCGAGGCCGAGCTCGCCCTCCGGCAGGCGGAGCAGAACTACGCGATCGCGATCTACGACTACCTGGTGGCGCAGGCCCAGCTGGACCTCGCGGTCGGCGTGGTGCCGGTCGTGGACCCGGTGGTGGATTCGATGATCGAGGGAGAGATCACCCCTGAGGACAGGGTGGACCCGGAGACGTTCGACGAGCCGGGGTCCAGTGACGAGAGGAACGGCGACCGATGAAGGCGAGGCACGAAGTGATAGATCGTTGGAGCGCGGGGGCGGTGGCGGGAACCGTGATCGCGGCGCTGCTGGCTGCCGCCTGCGGGTCGGGCGAAGCGACGGAGAACTCGGGGGCGTCCGGAGACGGGGCGTACGTGCGGACGGTGAACGTCGAGATGCGCACCCTGCAGCTGTCCGGCTTCACCGCCTACGTGCGCATGACCGGGGCGGTCGAGGCGTACGAGGATGTCGTCGTGAGCTCGCAGGAAAGCGGGGTGATCGAGGCGGTGCTGGTCGACAAGGGCGCTCCGGTTCGGAAGGGCCAGCCGATTGTCCGCATCGATGATGAGACGCTGGCCGCCCAGGTCGACGAGGCACGGGCCTCGGCGGCCCTCGCCCGCGAGCGGTACGAGCGACAGCGCCAGCTGTGGGAGGAGGAGGGGATCGGCAGCGAGATCGCCTTCCTCCAGACCAAGTACGATGCGCAGTCGGCGGACGCCCGCCTGGATTTCCTGGAGGCGCGACTCGCCCGCCACGTGATCAAGTCCCCGATCGACGGGGTGCTCGACGATCGCTTCGTGGACGTCGGTGAGGTCGTGGCTCCCGGCACAGCCGTGGCTCGGGTACTCACCGTCGACCGCCTGAAGGTCGTCGGAGGCGTCCCGGAACGATTCGGACCCTACGTGAAACCGGGCGACACGGCGATTCTCACCTTCGACGTGCTCCCGGGCCGCACGATCGAGGGCACGATCTCCTACGTCGGGGCCGCGGTGAACGAGCGAAACCGCACCTTCCCGATCGAAGTCCTCCTGGACAATCCGGACGGCCGGCTCAAGCCGCAGATGGTGGCCAACGTGAGGGTCGCCACCGAGCGCTTCGAAGATGTGATCGTCGTTCCGCAGGAGGTGGTGGTCCGGACGGAGGGTGGCTACCAGGTGTTCGTGGCCGCCGAGGATGAGGGGGGTCTCCATGCCGAAGCGCGTCCCGTCGTCCTCGGTCCCAGCTTCGAGAACGAGGTCGTGATCGAGAGCGGCCTCGAGCCGGGTGAGCGCCTGATCACCACCGGACACCAGATGGTGGATGCGGGTGATCGGGTGCGGGACGTGGGCGAAGGGAGCGACCGATGAGCTGGTTCGACAGGCTCCGCGAGCGCCTGCGGCGCGGGCCCAGGGACGAGGAGCGCCTCGCAGCCGGCAGCGCAGCCGATCGGCTGTTCGAGCGACGCGATCCGGTGAAGATGGACCTGGGGCGGTACAAGACCTTCCGGCTCACCGATTTCGCGGTGGACCACCCGATCAGCGTGCTGACCCTGCTGGTGCTGATCGTGCTCGGGGGCCTCTACTCGTACCTGACGATTCCCAAGGAGGCCTCGCCCGACGTCACGGTGCCCTTCGTCGCCGTGACGACGATCTATTCGGGCGTCGCCCCGGAGGACATCGAGACGCTGGTCACCCGGCCGCTCGAGGAGGAGCTGAACAAGATCTCCGACATCAAGACGCTCACCTCGCAGTCCGTCGAGAGCTACTCGAGCATCACGGCCGAGTTCGAGGCCGGGATGGACATGACGGAAGCGCTGCAGCTCGTGCGGGAGAAGGTGGACATCGCGAAGCCGGAGCTGCCGGAGGCGGCGGAGGAGCCGGCGATCCTCGAGTTCAACTTCTCCGAGTTCCCGATCATGCAGGTCAACGTGTCGGGCGAGTACGACCTCGTGCGCCTGAAGGACCTGGCGGAGGACATCCAGGACCGGATCGAGCAGATCCCGTCGGTCCTCAGCGTCCAGCTCTCCGGTGGGCTCGAGCGCGAGGTCAAGGTCGACGTCGACCTCGCGAAGCTCAAGTTCTACGGCATCTCCTTCGACGATGTGATCGATGCGATCGCGTTCGAGAACGTGACCGTCCCGGGCGGGACGATCGACGTGGGCGACGTGAAGTACCTCGTGCGCGTTCCCGGAGAGTTCGAGGACACGCGGTCCCTGGAGGACATCGTCATCGAGGCCCCGGGCGATCGCCCGATCTACGTGCGCGACGTGGCCACGGTGGACTTCGGGTTCAAGGAGAGGGAGAGCTACGCCCGCCTGAACGGCAACCCGGTCGTCACCCTGAGCATCAGCAAGCGAACGGGCGAGAACATCATCGAGACGTCGGATGCCGTGCGTGAGGTCGTCGCCGACATGGAACCTGCGTTTCCGCCCACCACGCACGTCAGCATCACCTCCGACCAGGCCAAGTACGTGCGCAGCATGGTCAGCAACCTCGAGAACAACATCATCTCGGGTCTGATCCTGGTCGTGGCGGTGCTGCTGTTCGCGCTCGGGGTGCGGAACGCCTCGTTCGTCGGTGTGGCGATCCCCCTGTCGATGCTCCTGTCGTTCAGCGCCATGGAGATTCTCGGCTTCACCATGAACATGGTCGTCCTGTTCTCGCTGATCCTGGCGCTCGGGATGCTGGTGGACAACGCGATCGTGGTGGTCGAGAACATCTACCGGTTCCGCGAGGAGGGGTTCGACAACAAGGCGGCGGCCAAGCTGGCCACCGCCGAAGTCGCCATGCCGGTGATCGCGGCCACCGCCACCACGCTGGCGGCGTTCGCGCCGATGGCGTTCTGGCCGGGGATCACCGGCGAGTTCATGAGCTTCCTGCCGAAGACCCTGATGATCACCCTGACGGCCTCGCTGTTCGTGGGGCTGGTGATCAACCCGACCCTGTGCTCGCTGTTCATGCGACTCGAGGGAGAGCCACGCATGCGCCTGACCCGCGAGTTCAAGATCGGGGCCTGGGTCTTCGCCGGACTGGTGCTCCTCGCCCTCGCGCGCGGGAGGCCGCTGACCACCGCCCTCCTGGCGGTCACGGTCTTCGGCCTCGTACTCCTGAACCGGTACGTCCTCGAGCCGGCCGGGCGGTGGGTGCGGGAGAAGTCGCTTCCGGCCACCCTCCACTTCTACGAGGGACGTCTCCGGTGGGCGCTCCGTCACCGCTTCTCGGTCATGGGCGGGACGGTGGCGATGTTCGTCGGCGTGGTCATGCTGTTCGGGGCCTTCAACGCCGGCGTGGAGTTCTTCCCCGAGGACATCCCTCCCGACGACATCTGGGTCCAGGTCGAGACGCCCGTCGGAACGCGCGCGGAGGTGACCGACCGGATCGTCCAGCGGCTCGAGGGGGAGCTCGGAGGGATCGAGGGACGGGCCGACTACGAGTCCGTGGTGGCGACGACCGGGTCCAAGATCGCCGACTTCGGAAGCCAGACCGGGTCGCAGTACGCCACCGTCGCGGTGAGCTTCGTGGACTTCGAGGAGCGCGGGCACGACACGCGGGAGACCCTGGAGGTGATGCGCTCCGCGATCGGAGGCGATGTCGCGGGCGCCACCATCACGGTGGACAAGCCCAACATGGGACCGCCCACCGGTCGCCCGATCAACATCGAGATCACCGGGGAAGACTTCGAGCGGCTCAAGGAGCTCGGAGACCGGATGGTCGCCCTGCTGTCGAACTCGAGCGTCGCTCCGAAGCTGGAGGGGCTGGAGAGCGATCTAGACGACGCCCGTCCGGAGCTCCGGGTCGAGGTGGACCGCGAGAAGGCGGCCCTGTTCGGAGTCACCACGCTCGACATCGGAAGCACGGTCCGGAACGCCATCAACGGAACCGAGGCCTCCGAGTTCCGCGACGGAGAAGAGGAATACGACATCGTCGTACGTCTCGCCGAGAAGGACCGGGCGGACCTTTCCTCTCTCGCCGAGCTCACCGTGGAGAGCGAGATGGGGGACCCGGTGCCGCTCCCGGCGATCGCCACCTGGCGGGTGGAGGAAGGGCTGAGTGGCATCAACCGCAAGGACATGGACCGTGTGGTCACCGTGTCGTCCGACGTGCGCGAGGGCTACAACGCCAATGCGGTTCTCGCCGAGGTGCAGACCGCGCTCGAAGGGTTCCGAGCCGAGCTTCCGCCCGACTACCGGATGAGCTACACGGGGCAGCAGGAGGAGCAGCAGGAATCGGAGGCGTTCCTGGTGAGCGCCTTCCTCTGGGCGCTCTTCCTGATCGCGTTCATCCTCATCTCGCAGTTCGACTCGATCCTGAAGCCGGTCCTCATCCTGAGCACCGTGGTCCTGTCGACGGTCGGAGTGCTCATCGGCCTCCTGCTGTTCGACATGCCGTTCGGCGTGATCATGACCGGCGTCGGGGTCATCAGCCTGGCCGGGATCGTGGTCAACAACGCGATCGTCCTCATCGACTACATCCACGTCCTCCGGAACCGGGATGGCCTGGGGCCCGACGAGTCGCTGATCATGGGTGGCGTCACCCGCTTCCGGCCGGTGACGCTGACCGCGATCACCACCGTGATGGGGCTGATTCCGCTCGCCATCGGCCTGAACATCGACTTCAACCGCTTCTACCGGTCGCTCAACCCGAACATCTACTGGGGCGGCGCACAGGCGGCCTGGTGGGGACCGATGGCGATCGCCGTCATCGCGGGGCTGACCTTCGCCACCTTCCTCACCCTCATCCTGCTGCCCGTGATGCACTCGCTGCTGGATGATGCGGTGGCGTTCATGCGGAGACACTTCCGGGCCAACGGACAGGCGGCGCTCACGCTGGACGCGCCAGAGGAGAGGACGATCCGGACCGGCACGTGACGGTGGCGGCGCCGGCGCGGCACCGCGGACCGACGGCTGCCGGCTAGGCCCTAGCCGGCGAGGACCCCCAGCATCCAGGCGGCTCCGAGGGCCCCGTAGATGCCGAGGATGTAGCCGGCGACCGCCATCAGCAGGCCGACCGGCGCCATCGCCGGATGGTACACGGTGGCCACGATGGGGGCCGTGCCGGCGCCTCCGATGTTCGCTACGCTCCCCGTCGCCACGAAGAAGAAGGGCGCCTTCACCAGCCGGGCCGCCGCCAGCATGATGGCGACGTGGATGGCGATGACCAGCATCCCGGCGAAGAAGAACGCGGGGGCCGAAAGGACCTCGATCAGGTTGCCCTGCGCCCCGATCGCCGTGAGCAGCAGGTACAGGGCGGCGTAGCCCACCCGGGACGCACCGACCTCCTCGAGATTCCGAACCCGGGTGAAGCTGAGCAGCAGCCCGCCGGTCACCACGATCAGCACGGCCCACGTGGTGTGGCTGATGATCGTGGGATCGCCCAGCACGGGCAGCACCTCACCGAGGCGGACCGCCAGCACGGCGCCGGCGAACCCGAGGCCGAGGATGATGGAGATGTCGCGGAGCTCGGTCGGTCGCCGGTGCGCGTCGAGCTCGGCGAGCACCCGGTTCGTCTGCTCGAGCGCGCCCGTGTCCGCGTTGAGCCGCCGGTCGAACGATGCCTGCCAGGCGCTCAGGAAGAGGAGGACGCCCATCCACCCGTACCCCACCACCGTGTCCACCACGATGATCGGGCCCATGATCGCGTCCGGTGTTCCGACGCTCTCCGCGATCGCCACCATGTTCGCCGTACCGCCGATCCAGCTTCCGGTCAGGGCCGCGAGTCCCTTCCAGCCCTCGAGCGGCAGCCAGCGCGAGAACGCGACGAAGGCGACCTGGGCCCCGATCATGATCCCGATGGAGCCTGCCGTGACCATGATGAGCGCCGTTCGTCCGAGCTTGAGGATGCTCTTCAGGTCCACGGTGATCATGAGCAGAAGCAGCGCGACCGGGAGGAGGTAGCGCGTCATCCAGTCGTACACCGGCGAGCTCATCGGGATGATGCCGACCGTCGTGGAAAGGGTCGGGACGAAGTAGCAGTAGATCACCGCCGGGGTGATGCTGAACACCTTCTGCAGAGCGGGCAGGGTGCTGGCCCAGAACACGAGGGCGAACACGGCGGCCAGATAGCCGAAGACGGCCATCGGTTCCTGGATGAGGGGGGTCATCGAGGCGGTCTATTCCATGTTCGAGGGCAGGGGGTCATTCGGGTGAGTCGCGGCCGGCTCCACTCGATTGCCGCCGGCCGCCTTGGCCTGGTACAGGGACGCATCGGCCGCCCGCACCAGTTCGGTGGCGCTGGACATCGTCGGGTCGGAGACCGCCACCCCGGCGCTCACGGTTATCCGCGCTCCCGTCGACAGCTCGCGCCGCGCGAGGGTCTGGCACACGCGCTCGGCGTATCGCCGGGCGCCGGTGGCCGTCTGAGCCGGCAGGATGGCCAGGAACTCCTCACCCCCGTATCGGCCCGCCACATCCGCGTCCCGGGTCTCCGCCCGCAGGATGTCGCCGAAGGCGCGAAGCGCTTCGTCCCCTTCGGCGTGGCCGTGAGCGTCGTTGTAGGCTTTGAAGCGATCGAGATCGAAGATCGCCACGGCCAGGCCCTGTCCCCGCTGAGAGGCGGCGAAGTGCTGCTCGAGAAACAGGTCGAGCATGCGTCGGTTCGGAAGTCCGGTCAGCGTGTCGTGCAGGGCGAGACCGATGGCCGCGGCCTTCTGGCGTCGTAGCGCTTCGGCGATACCCCCGAGCCCGAACGCGGCGGCGATGAACACGACCGTGAGCGCTCCGGAGACCCGCCAGTCGACCCGAGTTCCCGTCACCAGGGCGGGCACGATCTCGATCGCGATGAGGACGATCATGGCGATCAGAAGTCCCGTGGCGGCGCCCTCCCACCCGCGGTAGTAAGCGAACAGGAACGCGGGCACCAGGGCCAGGAGCCAGGTGAGCGCTGCCATCTCCTCGAGGGCCTGCGGCCACAGGCTCGAAAGGAGACCGGCCATGGCCAGGGCCACGAGGCTGATCACGAGAGCCCGCTTGGGGACTCTCGCTTCGACTTCGAGATCTTCGGGCCGCGGATCGATCATGGATCGGAGGATTGGGGTCGCGCCGGGGCCGGGCCTTCGCCGTCAGCCGCACTCCACCTGCATAATGAGGTGAGCGCGCCGGGCCGCACAAGAACGGACCTCGAGTCGCTCCATTGCTCTACGTGCTCGGCCATCGGATCTTCGGGCATGATCCACGTCGAGACGGACTCGTGGCCGGACGGGAGACGATGTCGGAGCGAATGAGCCGCATTGCGGTGATCGTTGCCATCGCGGCGGCCGCGGCCGTCGTGGCGTACGGGGTCACCTCCGGGTCGAGTGGTCGCGCCGCGGGTCCCGCGGTTCCGGTCGGCGCGGCCGGCGGCGAGGTCGCCTGGCTGGAGATCCCGCTTCCGGCCGCGGACTTCCGGGAACTGGACGGAGGGACCGTCGGCCTCGAGGAGTACTCCGGTCAGATCGTGCTCCTCAACTTCTGGGGCACCTGGTGTCCGCCGTGCCTCGTGGAGATCCCGCACCTGATCGAGGTGCAGGAGGCGATCGCAGATCTCGGCGCCACGGTGATCGGACCGGCGATCGGCTCCGGCAGCGGAGAGGATGTGGCGAGCTTCGGCCAGGGTCACGGCATCAACTATCCCCTGTGGCTCTCCGATGATGCGACGGCCGTCGGACGCTTCGGAGCCCCGGGGTATCCCTTCAGCCTGCTGATCGACCGGAACGGGGTGATCCGGGCCCGCTACGCCGGCCCGAGGACCTCGGCCGTCTTCCTGCGCGACATCCGGGCCCTGGCGGAATCCCAGCCGCCCGGCGGCTGATCTCCGCGCCGGTGGCCATACGGCGCTCGGCGAGCCGGCCCGAAGCCTAGCCTCCCGGAACCTCCTGCGGCTCGAGGAGCTGGCCCCGGTACAGGCGGGCGTACATCCCTCCTTCGGCCACCAGGGCGGCGTGCGTGCCCTGCTCGAGGATCCTGCCATCGTCGATCACCAGCACCCGGTCCGCCCGCTGCACGGTCTTCAGGCGGTGGGCGATGATCAGCGTCGTGCGCCCTTCCATCACCGTCTCGAGCGCCTGTTCGACCAGGGCCTCGCTCTCGGTGTCGAGGTTGCTGGTCGCCTCGTCGAGGATGAGGATCTCCGGCTGCTTCAGGAAGATGCGCGCGATCGCGACGCGCTGCCTCTGGCCCCCCGACAGCCGGATGCCGCGCTCACCGACGAGGGTCTCGTATCCGGCCGCCAGACCCTGGATGAACTCGTGGGCATGGGCGAATCGGGCGGCGCGCATCACTTCTTCGGTGGATGCCTCCGGCCGTCCGTAGGCGATGTTCTCGTAGATGGTATCGGCGAACAGCAGAGGCTCCTGGGGCACGATCCCGACCGCAGTTCTCAGCTCGATGAGGGGGATGCGGCGCAGGTCCGCCCCGCGCAGCGTGATGACGCCCTGCGTGGGGTCCCAGAACCTCGGTACGAGGGCGGCCAGCGTCGACTTCCCGGCCCCGCTCGGTCCGACCAGCGCCACGATCTCTCCCGGGCGGATCTCCAGGTCCAGGTTCCGGAGGACCCACGGCTCTTCGGGCCCGTAGCGGAACCACACGTCACCGAACACGAGGCCGCCCGGATCGCTCGACGGCGGAAGCGCCTCGGAGTGACGGGGCTCCTTGATGGCCGGCTCCGTCTCCAGCAGGTCGAACACGCGCCGGGCCGCGCCCATCGCTTCCTGGTAGCCGCTGTACAGCGAGGCGAGCGCCGTGATGGCCGCTGCCACCGAGACCGCGTACAGGAGGAAGGACACCAGGTCTCCGGCGGTGATCTGGCCCTCCAGGACCAGCAGCCCCCCCTTCCAGAGCACGACGACGATGCCGCCGAAGGCGATGAACGTGATCAGCCCGAAGAAGATCCCGCGGACCAGGGCGCGCTGGATGGCGGTCTTCAGGGCGCGCGCGATCCGGCTTCCGTACCGCTTCTCCTCCCAGCCCTCGCGGGTGAAGCTCTGCACGATCGGGATCTGGGTGAACGCCTCCTCGGCCGCCGCGTTCGCCATGGCGAGCTCGTCCTGCACCCGGGTGCTCTTCGCGCGCAGGATGCTCCCGAACGCGAAGGCGCTCAGGACGACGACGGGCGCCACGGTGATGGTCGTCACCATCAGGTCCGTGTGGAGAATGGCCAGCAGGGCGAGGGCCCCGACGAGGTAGAGGATCTGACGGAGGAACTCCGCCAGCTGGTGGCTGAGAACCACCTGGAGCGTCGAGCAGTCCGACGCGAGTCGGCTGGTCAGCTCGCCCGAGCTGCTCTCCGAGTAGAAGCCCGGCGACAGCGTGAGGAGGTGCGAGAACAACTCCGTGCGAAGGCCCGCGATCACTCGCTCCGACGTGGCGCTGAGCAGGAACACCTGCACGAAGTTGAACACGGCCTGAGCGGCGAACACCACGAACAGCAGCAGGGCGATCGAGTTGAGGGCCGAGGCATCCCGGCTCTCGAACGCCGCGTCCATCAGGTGCCGGACGATGAGGGGGAAGGCGAGTCCGATCGCGGCGCTGATGACGAGCGCGACCGCGGCCACCGACAGCGCCGTGCGGTGCGGACGCAGCCGCGGAAGAAGCTGCTGGATCGCGAACAGCGAGAAGTCGGACTTACCCTCTCGGGGTCTGGTCATCGAATGGCTGGATTCCCGGTTTCCTCGGGGGCGCCCCGTGTCTATGTTCCGTCCGTCGACGACCGGAACCTACCGTCCGCCTGCCGCGCGCACCATACGGGGAAGGAGGCCTTCCGGGGCGTCGGACCCGACCCTTTCAGGGGCGCCCGGAGGCGTCCATTCAAGTCGACGAGAGAGGTATGGTGTCGGATTCGAATCGCTTGCGAACCTGGTCCCGCCTGGCCTGGATCACGGCCGTCTCGGCGTACGGCCTCATCGTACTGGGTGGGTTCGTCCGGATCAGCGAGAGCGGCCTCGGGTGTGGTGACGACTGGCCGCTGTGCAACGGACAGGTCGTCCCGGACATGTCGTTCGCGACCTTCGTGGAGTTCGGTCACCGCATCGTCGCTGCGCTGGTGGCGCTCCTCGTGGTCGCGGTGGCGGTCACGGCGTGGAAGTGGGGAGTGGTCGGAGATCCCCTGTGGACGCGACTGAGGCGCGCTGGTCTGCTCGCGGCCCTGCTGGTCGTCGTCCAGATCATGCTGGGGGCGTTCACCGTGTGGTTCGAGCTTCCGCCGATCACCGTGACGCTCCACCTCGGGACGGCTCTCCTGCTCATGGGACTGCTGATCGCGTCGGCCCTGGCGGCTGGCGCGCGGGACTCCGGGCGCCAGGTGAGGCAGCCGGATGCCGCTTCGGGGGCCGTGTTCTGGACGGCCGTGTACGGGTTCGTCGTGGTGGTGGCGGGAGGACTGGTGGCGAACTTCGACGCGGGGCACGCGTGCCAGGGATTCCCGGCCTGCAACGGAAGCTGGATGCCCGCCGACAACCCGCTCATGCACATCCACTGGGGACACCGGCTGGTGGCGTACGCGCTGTTCGTGTGGGCGCTCTTCCTCCCCCGGTTCGTGACGCGACGGCGTCCAGGGGACCGCGGAGCCCGGATCGCCGCGCTTCTCGCGACCTCGCTGATCGTGCTGCAGGTGGTGATCGCGGCGGGCATGGTATCCATGTCGCTGCCCACGTGGATGCGGCTCTTCCACGTGGCGCTCGGAGCCGGCATTTTCGGCGCTCTCGTGGCGCTGGCGTGGATCGCGGCGCGACCGCAGGAGAAAGCCGGTCTGATCTAGGACCGCCGAAGCGGTGGCCTCACAGCGCTTCGAGGAGCGCGACGTGGCCGAGGCCGCCGGCGGCGCAGATGCTCACCACGGCCTTCCGACCCGAGGGCATCTCGGCCAGCTGGGCCGCCGCCTGGGAGAGAATGCGCGCTCCCGTCGCTCCGAAGGGGTGGCCGAGGGCGAGGCTCCCGCCGCGGGGGTTGACGCGCTCCCGCGGAAACGGACCGAGGTCCCGGTCCACCCGGGCGCGCTCTCGGAGCCAGTTCCGGTCTTCCAGCGCCCGGAAGGTGCACAGCACCTGGGCCGCGAACGCCTCGTGGATCTCCCACAGATCGATGTCCCCGTACGAGAGCCCCCGGCGCGAGAGCAGGCGCGGGATCGCCAGCGCCGGGGCCATCAGCAGACCCTCCGCGTCGATGTCCACGGCGGCCTGCTCCCAGTCCAGGAGCCGCACGGCCGGCGCGTCCGGCTCCAGGCGCTCGAGCCCGACGGAGTCGGCGATCCAGGCACTCGCCGCCCCATCGGTGAGCGGCGAGGAGTTGCCGGCCGTCAGGGTCCCGCTTTCCCGGTCGAACGCGGGCTTCAGGCTCGCCAGCTTCTCCATCGTGGAATCCGACCGGGGCAGCGTATCGACATCCACCGGGTAGGTGCCGGGAGATACGAGAAGCGGCCGGAAGAAGCCCTCGTTTGCCGCCCGCACGGCGTTCCAGTGACTCTCCGCAGCGAAGACGTCCTGCTCCTCGCGCGTAATGCTCCACTGGGAAGCGGTGATCTCGGCGTGCTCGCCCATCGATTTGCCGGTCGTCCGCTCCTTGACCGCCGGAACGGCGAGGCGGAGGTCCTTGCGACGGAGCTTCCGCAGCTCCCCGACGGCGGCCTTGACGCCCCGCGCGCCGGAGGTACGCCGGATCACGCGGCTGAGTCCGCGCCCGAAGCCGATCGGGGCGCCGGACATCGAGTCTACGCCTCCGCAGAGCGCCAGGTGGGCATGCCCGGAGAGGATTTGACCGGCCGCATGCGTGGCGCCGGCCAGGCTGGTGCCGCACTGCTGGATCACGGTCACGGCCGGCACGTGCGGATCGAGCCCGGAGTCGAGCCACACCTCGCGCGCCCAGTTGCTGATCGCGAGAGACGGTATGACGGCGCCCCACACGAAGAGGTCCACTCCACCCCGGCCCTCGGGCCCGGGGCCGTGCCCGCCGAGGATGGATTGCTGGACCACGGGAAGCGAGAGCTGGAGCGCATCGAAGTCGTCCAGCTCCCGGTCCATGCGGGCGAAGGGGCTGCGAAGGGAAGGGACCACGAAGACCTCGGACGACATTTCGACTTCCTTTCACGGGGCGCGGACCGCGCGGCCTCGGGCCGCGGACACGGGTGGCGCCGGAGCGACGCACGACGCAAGATGGGTGATCCCACCGGACGGGCGCCACGGGCAGGCCACCCGGTATGCCGGCCCGCGCGCGGGCTTCGACAGGCGCCGGCGGTGATATTTCTCACGTCAGACATTAAATAATCGTACGTAAAGCAAATGAATACAATAATTTCACCTCGTGTACGCTTCGCTCCGAGTCCCACGGGCTACCTGCACGTCGGGGGGGCGCGAACGGCGCTCTTCAACTACCTGTTCGCCCGCCATCACGGCGGCGCCTTCCTTCTCCGGATCGAGGACACCGACCGGGAGCGGTCGAGCGACGAGATGACCGGTCAGATCCTCGAGGCGATGCAGTGGCTGGGGCTCGAAATCGATGAGACGCCGGTCCATCAGGCCGATGGGCTCGAGCGACACCGGGCGGACGTGGCTCGTCTCCTCGAGAGCGGCCTCGCGTACCGTTGCTTCGCCACGAAGGAGGAGCTGGAGGAGCTCCGGGCGGAGGCTCGCGAAGCCGTGCGGCCCTTCCGTTACCGGGAGACGGACGGGTTCGACGCGGCCGAGGCGGAGCGTCGGGCGGCGGACGGGGAGCCGCATGCGGTGTTCTTCGGAGTGCCCGACGACGACATCACCTTCGACGATGCGGTGCACGGTCCGACGACCGTGGCCGGCCGCAGCCTGGACGACTTCGTCATCCTGCGATCCGATGGCACCCCCGTATACAACATGGCCGTCGTCTCCGACGACGTGGACATGGGGATCACCCACGTGATCCGCGGAGACGACCACCTGTCCAACACGCCCAAGCAGATCCTCATCTACCGGGCCCTCGGCGCGGAACTGCCGATCTTCGCGCACGTCCCGATGATCCTCGGCCCCGACGGAAAGCGGCTGTCGAAGCGGCACGGCGCCGCGTCCGTGGAAGCCTACCGGGACGAGGGAATCCTTCCGGAGGCGCTGGTCAACTTTCTGGCGCTCCTCGGCTGGTCGCCCGGCGACGACCGCGAGCTGATGACTCTGCCCGAGCTCGTGGAGGCCTTCAGCCTCGATCGGATCCTCAAGAAGGCCGGGGTCTTCGATCCGAAGAAGCTCGAGTGGCTGAACGGTAAGTATCTGGACCTCACCCCGGGGAACGAACTGGTGCCCCTCGCCCTGGAGGCGCTGGACGACGCGGGCCGCGAAGTGGTCGCCGCCGAAGCCGATCGGTTCGCCGCCGTCGTGGAGCTCCAGAAGACGCGGGCCCGCACGATCCCCGACCTGGCGGCGTCGAGTCTCCGCTACTTCGGGGACGCGGTGTCCTACGACGAGGCCTCGGTGCGGAAGCACTGGCTCAAGGACCCGGAGGCGACGCGAGAGATCCTCGCCGAGGAACGAGCAGTCATCGAGGCCGTCGAGCCGTTCGATGCCGAGCAGCTCGAGGCGGGTCTCCGGGGCGTGGCGGAGAAGCGTGAGGTGGGCTTCGGAAAGGTGATCGGACCCCTGCGGGTGGCCCTACTCGGAGTGCAGGACAGTCCCGGCATCTTCGACGTGATCCTGCTGCTCGGCCGGCGGCGCGCGCTGGCGCGCATCGACGCGGGCCTCGCTGAGCTGGGCCGTCTCGAGGCCTCGTGAGCGACGACGACCTCCGATGGATGGGGCGTGCCCTGGCGCGGGCGCGGGAGGCGGCGCTTGCCGACGAGGTGCCGGTCGGGGCCGTGGTCGTCTCGCCCTCCGGCGAAGCGTTCGAGGAGCGCAACCGCACCCGCGAGCTGTCCGACCCGACGGCGCACGCCGAGGCGCTGGCGATTCGACGGGCGGCGGCCCACCTCGGGGACTGGCGGCTCGAGGGCCACACCCTGTACGTCACGCTCGAGCCCTGCGCCATGTGCGCGGGGGCGATCGTCCTGTCGCGGGTCGAGAGGGTCGTGTTCGGGACGCTCGACCCGAAGGCGGGAATGTGCGGATCGCTCGGCAACCTCGTGCAGGACCCGCGGCTGAACCACCGCGTCGAGCTCCTTTCCGGCGTCGCGTCCGAGGAGGCGTCGGCCCTCCTCAAGGAGTTCTTCGCCGAGCGGCGGAATCGGAACGGAGAGGTTCATGAGCCCTGAGGCGTCCGGGCGCTGCGTGATCGTCGCGGAGGAGCTCCGCGACCTCGCCGGGCGCGAGCCCGCCTGGCCCGGGGGCCAGGTCACGCGCTTTCATCCGTCGGCCGAGCCGCTCCCGGCGCGCGACGACGTAGAGGCCCTGGTCCCGCTCGTCTCGCAACCGGTCACGGCCGGGGCGATCGAGAAACTCCCGGCGCTCCGGGTGATCGCCAACTACGGGGTGGGCTACGACAACATCGACCTCGAGGCCGCCCGCGCCCGCGGGGTTACCGTCACCAACACGCCGGGCGTTCTGACCGACGCGACGGCGGACCTCGCGATGGCGCTCCTGCTGGCGGCCGCCCGCCGGATGCGGGAGGGCCTCGACCTGGCGTTGAGCGGGGAATGGGAGGGGTGGCGTCCCACCGAGCTCCTCGGCATGGGACTGCAGGGAAGGGTCCTCGGAATCCTGGGTGCGGGCCGCATCGGCGTCGCGACGGCCCGACGGGCGGCGGCGTTCGGGATGGAGATCCGATACTGGAGCCGATCCGCCTCGCCCGCCCTCGAGGCCGAGGCCGGCGGACGGCGCGTCGAGGACCTCGAGGAGCTGCTCTCCGCTTCCGACGTAGTGAGCGTGCACCTGCCTCTGACGCCGGACACGCAGGGCCTCCTGGACGCGGAGCGGCTCGCGGTCATGAAACAGGGCGCGATCCTGATCAACACGGCGCGGGGGGCGGTGGTGGACGAGCGTGCGCTCGAAGAGGCCCTGCGCTCGGGTCACCTCGCCGCGGCGGGCGTCGACGTGTTCGAGAACGAGCCGGAGATCCCCCTCGGACTCAGAGACCTGCCGAACTGCTTCGTGCTGCCGCACCTGGGCAGCGCCACCCGGGAAGCGCGCCAGGCGATGTGGGACCTGGCGGCGGAGAACGCCCGGGCCGCGCTGGCCGGAGAGGAGCCCCCCAACCGGGTGGTGTGACGGGACCCGGCAGGCGGCGCCGGAATCCCTGAGGGTGCCCCTCTGCGTTCAGCTGGTTCCGCCCCAGTTGACCACCGTGAACTTGCCGACGTGCGCCTCGCCGTCCGGCGTGACCACGTGGAAGAAGTAGACGCCGCTCGCCACGAACTGGTTGTTGCGGTTGCGGACGTCCCACTCGGTCCGGCCTCCGCCCGTCGGATCGTCGTGGTTGAGGATGTCCACCAGAATCCCTCCCACGGTGTAGATCCGGATCGTGGCCTGCGGCGGCAGGTTCACGAACATCAGCTTCTTGCTGGTCGGGCTCAGATCGTACTGGCTCGTGGCCAGATATGGGTCGGGAACGGTATGGACCTGGCTCAGGTCGACCGGTCCGTCGAAGCTGGTGGCTTCCTCCACCAGCCAGTGGAACGTGAGGCCCGGGATCAGGGGCGGACGGCTGCCCGTGCCTGCCCCCGTGGCATCCGCACCGTAGGTGTAGCCGCGCGGGTCCGGTGTGTCGAAGCTCGCCCCGTCGCTGTCCACGTATCCGCTGTAGCTGCGCAGCGTCCAGACGGTACCGTCCGACGGAAGGGAGCTGAGCTCGAAAATGTAGCGCTCGCCGTTGACGTAGAGCCCGAATCCCTGCCCGGTCTGTACGAGCCCATCATAGAAGTTCTGGCCGTCCGCGATTCCGTCCGTGCTGGTGGGCACGAGGCTCGGCATGTCCACGAGATCCACTGTCGGGCCCAGAGGGGCCCAGTTACCGGCGCCGGCTCCGCCACACTCGCCGCCGCGCACGCCGTCCCGGATGATCTCCAGCGCCGGATCCAGATAGTTGAAGTCGTTCCAGTCGATGAAGCCGTTGCCGTTGGCGTCAGTGGTCAGAAAACCCCAGCTGGAGCGTACCTTGGGCGCGAACGGCACGTTCACCGCGTGGGTGACGTCCCACACCTCGTCGAACGTTCCCCCCTCCCAGGTGAAGCGCACATCCGCCGCTCGACCGAGCTTGGCGACGGCCCGCTCGAAGCACTGCTTCTCGAAGTGCGAACAGTCGAATCCACCGTCACAGCTGACCGGCGCCCCGGCTTCCAGCGGGGTGTAGGCGATCGGTGCCCACACCGTGTCCATTCCGGAGAGGTGACCGACGCGGATGTAGCGCGCCGGATCCACCACGGTTTCCTCGGTGCCGTCGAACCAGCGCGAGCCACCGTGATACGGGCGGAATCGGCGACTCTGCGGACCGGCGGCGGCGCTGTTGTTGATGGCCTCGTTGAACTCCGCCGACAGAGTAGCTTCCGCGCTCAGGTCGGGCGGAAGGTCGAACGTCTCCAGCGCATCGGCATCAAATGCCAGTTCGGCTTCGAACAGCTGCTTCCTCTGCGGCACGTCCTCTCCGAATGCCCACCACCAAGGATCGTACACCTCGATGACCTGTGAGGAGTCGGCTCCGTCGACGGCCACGGTGAGGTGAACCCGCAGGCACGTCTGGAAGGGGTCTCCTCCGCTCGAGCAGTCCGCCGTCGTCTCGCCGAACGCCGACCCGGCGCTGAACACCGGCACGACGCTGTCGATGCGCACGCTCAGATCCAGACCGGGAAGCAGCTGCGAGATGAGGGGGGTAAAGGTGGCCACGGTGGCGTCCGTCGGCGGAAACGGCCGGTCAAACGTGCCTCCTTCCGGATCCACGACCGGTAATCGGGATTTTGGGTCCAGGGGTTGATCGTCCGCACCCGCGATGAACATCTGTAGAGACGGAATCACCAGGTTCGGAGCACCCGCCCTCGGTACCGTGGACTGAGCGACCTTCACCGACCGCAACGTGTGCGGACCCGAGGCCATCGAGTTCACGTCGAACGCGGACACCGAGTAGAAGTAGGTGAAGTTGTTCGTAACCGTTCGATCGGTATACGTGAAGGGCACGCCGTTGTCGGACAGCACCGCCGTCGGGCCCGTGGTTCGGTCGGACACGATGACGGTGTCGATCTTCGAGGAGGTGGGGAAGCGGGTCACGCCCCCGCCCGGGGGGCCGCCCGGGGCGCCGTTGTTGAACACCATCTCGCTGTCGATCGGTCGGACGAGCGGATTCGCCTCGCTCAGGGGGCAGACCTCGCCCGCCCCGTAGCCCGGCACCTCGATCACATCTCCGGTCTGGGGGACCGTGTACAGGGAGCCGACCTCCTCTTCGGGCCCCACGGTCTCACAGGTGACGTCCACGAATTCGGTGTTCGCATAATCGAACTGAGCCACCAGGTCATAGGCCCCCACTTCGGTACCGCGCCAGATTCGGTAGCCTTCCACGTCGTACTGACGGTAGTTGGGATTGTAGAGCACGGACTCCGGGTCCCCGGCGAGCTCGTAGAATGGATCTCCCACTTCTTCCGTGGCGCTCGGTTCCCAGACGATCGTCACCTCGTTGTCGCCCGGCACCAGGTAGAACGGCGGCGGCTCCGGTGCGAAGCCGAGCAGGAACTGGTTGTCGAACACGGCCTGCGCCACGAGCGCCCGGCCCAGCAGGCTGCCGGGCACCAGCGTGACCTGCCGCTGGTCCAGTCGGTTCGTGGGGTGCTCGACCTCCGCCGGGTATACCGAGCCCGACGGAGGCGGCCCCTCGTACCGCACCCAGCCGGCGCCCCGCTCCAGGGCGGAGACCGGGTTGGCAACCGCGGCCACGGTCTCGGCGCAGTTCAGGCCGTTCGAGTCGCACCCGCGCGAGCTTCCGAACCCGGGATGAAAGGAGGGCACCGAGGGCGAGTTGGCGTTGATGTTGGCGGCATCCTGAACGATGCCCGAGGAGGACCCGTCCGGCATCGTCTCCACCGTGGGAGCGATGACGTACGCCACGGCGATCGTCGCCGTCTCCGAGGGCCCGAGCTCCAGCGGTCCAGAGGACTGGAAGAAGCGGGTGTCCGCAGCTTGCGTGCCGATGAAGCAGAGCGATCGTTCCGTCGTCGAGGGGTCGTTGGTATCGATCTCGGGGAGGGTGGGGCAGGGGGCGTCGAGGTTCGCGTCCAGGTTGCCCGACAGGTACCTCCACAACTGCTGGACCGTATAGGGATCCGGGAACTGCGTGATGAACCCACCCGGGTTCTGGGTGACCGAGAACATCGTCAGGCCGACCTCCCTGCCCGTCCTCGGGTCCAGTGGGCTCTTCAGGTACTTGACTCCCGCCAGCCCCGGCGCCGCCGTGAAGAAGGGCGGGTAGAACACGTCCGGCGGATACGTGAACGCCGGCGCATAGAATCCACCGTGGTACGATAGCCCGAGGTCGAAGGGCAGGATGGCGGTCGAGAAGTTCTGGAACGCGGACGCGCTCGTGCTCCCGATGTCGGCGTCCACGCCGAACGCGACGTAGACATCGGTGAAGGTCCAGCCTCCGTCGGGCAGGGCGTCGTCGCCGCCGAAGTAGTAGGTCTCGTTCAGATGCTGGAACTCTGGATCGTCGGTGACGTTCGTGAGCTCGAAGATGAAGTAGATCACCGACTCGTTGCCGCTGGGATACGTCCAGGAGAGGCTTCGCTGCTCGACCGTGATGCCCATGGGGTGGTCGCCCACGTAGCCCGCGGGGTCCCCGTCCCAGTAACGTACCCAGCTGTCCTGCTGCGACGCCGTCTTCCGGCCGATCAGGATCGGAGAGAACACCTCGGCGTTGTCGATGTACGCGTCGGCCGGCCAGTCCTCGAGGTCGTCGGGGTCGAGCGAGTTGTAGATCTCCGTCAACGCCGTCCCGCTCTGCTCGGGACCCTTGGGATCGTAGAAGTACACTCCCACCGTGTCGTTCGCCCACGGACCGGCCTCGGACGAATTGCGTCCCGCCACCTGCATTCCCGAATTGAAGATGTACCCGTCGCTCGTTCCGAGTGGCCAGTAGCCACCGACCTCACCCACGAAGAGCCCGGCGGAGCAGATCCCGCCATTTCCGTAGAGGCCGCACTGCAGGTCGTTGCCCGCCAGAATCACGGTAGGACCGGCGAACAGGGTCAATCCGTCACCTCGCTCGCCTCGCGTCGGTCGAGAGCTGAAATCGCCGAATGCCGTCTGGCCCGAAGCGGTGGCGAGAGCGATCAGGGTCGCACCCCAGATCCACCTCTTCCACCTGCCTCTTCGATGTCCGGATCGGTACTCAGTCATGGCATTCCTGTCTGAAGACGCCGCCTCGAAGGCCGGCCGGTGACGCGCCGAACGGGAAACGTCAGAACGAGACCCGGAGGCCGAGCCGAAGGTTCTGGTTCGAAGGGGTGAGAGCCGCGATCCCGCCTCGCTGCTCCCAGTCCGGCTCGAACGAGCGCACCTGCTCCTCCACCGTGAACACGCCGTCGCCGTTGCCCCACCGCTGCTCGGCGCGCATGAGCATGTACTTGTTGAAGTCCGTCTCGGGTGACTCGAGGGCGATGTCGAAGTCATCGATGTCCGGGTCTCCATCGAGCCGCGGATCGGCGAGCGCGTCGTTGAGCCATCGGTCGCGGGCCGCCTCGTTCACCGGATTCCCGGTGTCGAGGAAGATCTGCTCGGTGACCTGGATGTCGAAGGGATTGCGCCAGTCCACGAAGGCCTGGATCTGCCAACCCTTGCCGATCGGGAAGCCCTTGCTGAGACGGAGATCGAGCCGCGTCTGCCAGGGAGTCTCCAGCGCCGCGATCGACGTCTCGACCTGGCCCGAGGAGCTGGGTGGACCGAGAGTGCCGTACCCGCCCTCGTAGGCGAGGCCCGTGTAGCGCTGACCGCTCCGTACCGAGAGCAGCACGAAGAACCCGAGGTCTCGAAGGATCGCCCCGGCCGTCGTGCCCTTCAGGTAGTCGTTCGGGAACACCAGGCTCGTGGTGAGGCTGAGGTTGTGCCTTCGGCCCAGCTCGAGAGGCAGCAGCACTTCGGGAGGATTCACCGGTTCACCGGTCAGGAACGACAGGTTCGAGCGCTGCGTGGCGATCAGGTTCTGGTAGGTCCTCGGGTCCGTACCCGTGCCCCGGGCGTCGAGGTAACTGTAGGACAGGCTGCCGATGAACAGATTGCCGACCGCCTTGTCCACGCTGAGCTCGAAGCCGTTCGACTCCGTGAAGTCCGCGTTCGTGAGCACCGTCACGTACTCGGGCTGGCCGTCGTTCGGGTTGATGCTCTCGACGCTTCGGTAGGTGAGACCCTCGCGCTGTTTCTTGTTGAAGGCCGCGACGTCGAACACCAGGTCCTGGCCCACCAGCTGGCGGTAGCCGAACTCGAACGTCGTCGTGCTCGGCATTTCGACATCCCGCGCCTGCGGTCCGAGCAGATCGACCTGCGATGCTGCCGTGTTGTCCTCCCACGTGTAGCGGGAGCTGCTGAAGAAGGCCGGGGCCTGCACGAAGCGGCCGTAGCTCAAGCGGAACGTGGAAGTGGGCGTGACGGGGAAGCTGGCCCCTAGCCGCGGACTCAGCTCCGACTTCGTCGTCATCGGCACGAAGTTCTCGAGGCAGGTTCCGTTCGGATTCTGCGGGGTCACGCCTCCGCAGGGCTCATCGAACTTCGGAACGAAAGCCTGCTGTTCCGCGCTCCACTTCACGAAACCGGCCTGAAGGCTGTCCGGTACGTTCTGCTCGTACCCCGGATAGATCGAGTATTCCGCGTCCGGGTCGAAGAAGTCCCACCGGAGGCCGCCCTCGAGCACCAGGTCACCGACGTCGAGGCGATCCTGGACGTAGAGCCCGGCTCGTGAGGGCTGAGCAAACCCGGGGCGCACGTAGCCCGGGCTGCCCAGGGGCATCTCCATGCGGCTCAGATCCACCGAAAGGTACTCTCCGCCCGCCTTCAGGCGGTTGAACCGGCCGAGCTGCCAGTCGATCGTGGCCCGAAATTGCCAGATGTCTTCGTCGCGCACGGTGAGACCGCCGTTACCCGGGCCATAGATGAAGTACCCGTAGTACCAGCCCCACGGGTTGTACCGAAGGTTGGTGGTGATCCCGGGCAGGCTCTGCAGAGCTCCATCCGAGGCCCCGGGGAAGAGACCCATGCTGTCAGGGGGGATGGCATTGCTGCGCCATGCCCGGATGAGCTCCTCGTTGGGGCGAAACAGCTCCAGGCCGTACCTCCGCAGGTTCTCATCTCCGACGAATCGGACATTCCCGGGTGTGAAGCCAAGAAACGGATCCCGATGGTCCATGTACCAGCGATAGTCGACGTCGCCACCCCGGAAGCGGGTGGTCTGGTAGCTGGCTCGAACGTCGAGCGCGAGCTGCTGGGTGGCCGATTGGGCCAGGGTGAAGAAGCCCGACAGAGCCACGAGATCCCGCGTGTCCCGGTCTCCATCGGTGCTTTCCGTCCGGAACTGGGACCACCAGTTGTTCCCGGCATAGAAGTTCTGGTACCGATTCCGCGTGTACGTCAGGTTCACGCGCGATCCCCGGGGTAGCTGGTAGTTCAGGTTTCCGGTGAACAGGAACTCGTCGGAGTAGTTTCTCGGGATCGTGCGCCCGTTCTCCCACGGGACGAAGTGCGGCGCCGCGACATCCACGAAATCCGTGGCGCCGGAGGTAGTGGAGACCCTCGGACTCCTGAACACGGCGGGCTCTCCCGCCGCGCAGAGTCCCGCGAATTGCGGATCGTCGGGGCAGGTGTCGATTCCGTCGATGACGTAGTAATCCGGCATGCCCTCGTTTCGATACCAGTCCTGTCCGGTGGCCGTGCCGGCGAGGAAGAAGGTGAGCGGGCCGACGATCGGCCCTCCGACGTTCAGCTCCAGGCGATGAAAGCCCGTGTACCAGTTGTCGGGACCCAGCTGATCGGTGGAGTACTGAGCGGCCCCCGTGTAGCGGGCGCCGCCGCGCCGCGTCACGTAGCTGATCACCCCGGACTGCGCTTCGCCGAACTCGGCCGCGAACGCGCCCACCGTGACGTCCAGCTGCTCGAGCGAATTCGTGGGCACCGCGACGTTGGCGGAGCGGCCCGTGCCGAACGACTTGGCGAGCACTCCGTCGACGTACACGGCCTCCTCGTTCGGGCGGCCTCCTCGAATGGACAGGCATCCGGTCGGGTCGGGACCTCGCTCGTCAGCGCACCCGAGCTCTTCGTATACGCCGGGCTGGAGCACGACGATCGACGATACGTTGTCGACCGGCATCAGATCGACCGTCTGTCCCTCGACGATGGCCTTGGACGCCACCTGATCACGGGGGACGAGGGGGTTTCGGATCCCCTCGACCACGAGCGGCTGAAGCTCGATGGCCGACCGCTCGAGCTCGAAGTTCATTGTGGTGGTCTGGCCGGCCAGGATCCGCTGGGCCTCGATCGCGAAAGACCGATAACCCAGGAACGACGCTTCGACCTCGTGCAGTCCGGCCGGGACCTCGTTGATGAAGTAGAAGCCCTCGGCGTTCGTGACGTTGGCGAGCGTGGTGCCCCGGATACGCACCGTGGCCAGGGCGAGCGGCGATCCATCCGCCGAGTCCGTGACTCGTCCCTGGATCTTGCCCGTCGTGACCTGTGCTCGCAGGCAGGTGGGGGTAAGGAGGACGGCCAGAACGAGCAGCGGCCAGAGATGCCCGCTACGAAGCCCGGAGTCCTGCGGGAGAAGGGTACGCGCACGCATGACTCACCTCTTCCAGCGGACCTGGGGCCGGTAGTCCGCCGTCTAGAGCATGAGGGGGTAGAGGAATATATGGGACAGGGAGCCCGAACCGCTAGGGTACAGTCCTGAAGGCGTTTAGGTCTCTCGCTCCGGGCCCTCGAAGATCTCTCTGGCCGTCTCGCCCGCGGCCAGTCGATCGAAGGCCGCCCGGCGGAGCCCGGCCCCGCCGCCCGCCTTCTCCAGCATCTCCGACTGCGCCCCCACGTGGAACATGGTGGCGAGGAGTACCCGGGCGATCTCTTCCCGGGCCTCCTCTTCGGGCAGTCCGCGATCGAGGAGAGCCTCGTAGGCGGCACGCGCATCGTCGCTACCCTCGAGGATGGACCCGACGGCCTGCTTCAGAAGCGGGTAGGCCTCTCCCGCCATGGATTCGGGGTCGAAGAGCCGTCCTCCTTCTCGCTGGATCTCCGGTTCGTCACTCATTCCAGTCTCTTCCATCATCCGCTTGCCGACCACTCAGATTCCCTCGCAGCCGTGGTTGGCCAGAAGCCTCTGCAGGGGAGCGAAGTCCCAGATGGCCTCGAGGTCGACCCGTGCGATGCCGAACACCTCGTCGTAGGGCACACCTCGTCGGTTGGCGGCGCGAAGGTGTTGCACGGCCTCTGCGGGCCGCTCGAGAATTCCGGCCACCCGGGCGGCGAAGAAATCCGGGTCGACGTCCGGGTAGGATCTCATGTGGGCCTCCGGCGCCGCGGTGAGGACAACGCGAAGGCTGTCGAGGATCGATTCGGCCTCCTCGGGTCTTCCGCTGCGGGCGGCCAGGACCGCCCGCGGACCGTACGAATATGCAGGCGAGACCGGCCAGCCCCTCTCGAGCAGCCTCCGCGTATGGCGCTCGGCGTCCGGCCAGTCCCGACCCCGATACGACAGGACGCGTTGCGCGAACTCGTACCAGGTCGCGTCCCGCTGCGCCTCGGGTCGATCGTCATACCAGGCACGGGCGCTGTCGAGGATGGCCCGATGGGCGGATTCCTCCGGGTCGAGGTCGAGTGGGCCGTACAGCAGGAGATTCATGTACAGCCGGTGGGCCCGCGGCCCCAGCCCCCGTACCTCTCCCAGGGCTCTCTCCAAACGGTCCGTCGATCCCGAGACGGCGGCCGAACGAATGACCGCCGCCAGTCCCCGGAACTCCTCCCCCGGGTGCAGCTCGTCCGTCAACTGCGCGAGCGCCTCTTCCGCGTCCCGGTACTCACCGGCTGCGTCGTGCATCAGGTGCCGGACGTCGAGTCGAACATGCCAGTAGGGACCGGCCCATCGCGCCATCCAGCCCGACCGCGAACCCAGATCTCTGAGCGTCGCGAGCGACTGCTGGCGGCAGCCGACCTGCTTCTCCGCCAGCGCCAGGATGTACCTCCATTCCGAGTTGGGAGCGAGGGCCACGACCTCGGACGCGGAACGGAACTGGCCCGGAAGGTCCCCGTGCATGAACGCCTGGTGGTAGGCGAGCATGGCCCGGTCCCACTCGGGCATGGACTCCATCCGGGGCTGGAGCGAGTGGGCGAGGGAGTCGGCCCGGTACCCCTGGCCGGAGTTCCACAGGGCGAAGATCGCCCAGATCAGGGGTGCGGTGAAGGTCGTGTCCGCGCCCCAGGCCTCGATGAACAGCTCGGCGGCCCGTGACTGGGATTCCCACCCGGTCTCGAGGAAGACATCGAGTGCTTCGGAATACTCCTGGTATGCCTCGAAGCTCGGAGGTCGGCTCGCCGGTCCGGTCCAGTCCCGCATGTGCGGATCGAGGTGGGTGGCGAGGGCGCCCATGGCGGCTCGCCGTAACTCATTCATCCTCGAGCCGTTCGAGTCCGAGCTCGCGGCCATGGGGTCCAGCGCGAAGAGAAGCTCCCCGGATTCAGGGTCCAGTCCAAACACCTCGAAGACCAACGAATCCGGGCTTCCGCTCACGTAACCGCCGAGAACGATGTCGGCGGCTCCGGCGGCTCCGGCGGCCACCGCCCGACCGAAGGTCGTGGTGTCCGGGGCCGGGTCGACTTCCTGGACGAGCCTCAGGGCCGACACGGGGGGAACGACCTGTATCCTGCCGCTTCGAGCGATCTCCGTACTCAGCCAATCGGCCGCCCGTCGAGCATGCGCTCCGAGCCGCAGGTCGCTGGAGTGATCCTCGAACGGCACGACCAGCACCCGGGGACGGGCTTTCCGGTTGCCCGATCCCTCGAAAGCCTCTTGCGTGGTCTGGATGAAGACGAGAATCCCCAGGGCGATGCTTGCCGCGATGAGCGCAAGGCGTCGTGCCGGCCAGCGGCGACGTCGGTCGCGAATCTCGTCATCCGCAGCGGGGCCGGTGATCGGAAGTGGGTCCTCCTCCCGGGGGAGCGAACGTGCGGCTTCCGGCCGGTCGGCCGGCTTCGCCTCAGCCCGGGCCCGTGCGACCGCCTCCTCGAGCGCAGCGGAAGGCTCCGCTCCCAGCTCGTTGGCCAGCCGGCCCCGGTAGAACTCGTACTCGTGCCGGATCCCCGGCAGGTCTCCGAGTTCGCTCAGGATGCCGAGGAAGCGGATGAGGTGTTCCTCTTCCCATGGCCGGAGTCGGGTGAGGCGCCGCGCCCAGTTCGCGGCCGCCTTCAGGTTTCCGGCGGCTGTTTCCCGGTCGATGAGCTGCCGGGCGGCGTTCAGAGCGAGCTGTTCCAGTCGCGCTCGCTCGAGGTCCACCCAGTGTTCGAATTCCGACTCCCCCGCGAGGTGGAAGCCGTCGAGCAGGGGACCGGTATAGAGAGACAACGCCTCCTCGAAGTTCCCTCGCTCGCTCGCGGCCTCGAACGCCACTGCGTCACACCACAGACGGCTGGAGTCGATTCGCAGATCGTCCTGGCCGTTCGCCGTGATGATCTGTTCTCCGAGTGCCCTCCGGAGCACGTAGAGAGCCTGGCTCAGGGCCCGGCGACCCCGGGCCTCGGAGAGCTCAGGCCAGAGGAGGACCAGGAGCTTGTCGCGGGAAACCGGTCCCCGGGCGGACTGGATGGCGAGAGCCGTGAGGAGTGCGATTCGTTTGGGTTGTCCGAGCAGCGACTCCGCCGCCGTCGCGTCGTCGGACTGAAGTTCGAGTGTGCCCAGCACCCGGAGTCTGACCATGCCCATCTCCCCGTGTCACCTGCGACGTGAGAACCGCGTGACACGCCGTCGTGATTCTAGGACACGAACGCCCGTTCTGGGGGTCGGCCGGCTGGGATGTCTGATGAATGCATCTGTACGATAGACGTCCGGCCGGTCGATCGCCAAGTCTCAACCGCCGGGCTTCGAAGCCCGGCGCAGAGAAAGGAAGCTGCCATGAAGTCGATCGCCGCCTTGTTCGCCGGTGTCCTCCTTCTCGGCTTCACCGCCTGCTCGGACACGATCGTGGGTACCGACACCGATGCGGCTACGCCCGAATTCAAGAAGGGCGGAGACAAGGGACCCCCCGGAGGAGAAGATCCATCGGATCCGGGCGAATGGGCCGTTTCGGTGACCTTTGCAGATCGGGTCGAGGACCGAATCCGGAGCGACGCCGGCCTCAGACCCGATCTGATGGATGCCACCTACACGGACGGCGAATGCGGCGTCATGGCGCAAATCGGGAATCTGGACGACGTTCGCTTCGATCCGGACTGGAGCTACAAGAAGAAGGACGCTCGGACGTGCGGCGAGGCCCGAGTGCAGGTCTTCGAATTCAACGATCGCCCGCCGAGGACGGATCTCGGCGCCTTCATGAACATCGATGGTCTCTGCTCCATGGCGGTTGGTGAGACGCGGACCAACACGCGCGCGCAATTCAACGTGTGCACGACCCTGGTATTCGAGAACGTGCGCGCGGAGCGGACCGGCCCAACGACGTGGACGGTCACCACGGACGGTGCCAGCGACACCGCCCGGTGCAGCGGCGGCGGCAGCGACCCCCAATCAATGCCGTTCGCATTGACGATCACCGCACTGGACCCTGATCCCTGCCCGTGACGGCGGGTTGCTGCCCGTGACGGTGGAGTGACGGCACCGGCTGACTGTTGGACAGAGGCCGGGAGAAGCACGCGAAGCAGGGGCCGCGCGCCCGCACAGCGGGCGTACCGCGTGCTCTCCCGGGCTTTGTGTCTGGCCGATCGACGTTTCTGAGGACACTGCGCAAGCCACGGGACCGCGAGACGGTTCCTTTGCGTCTAGCAAGCTGTCACTGCGCCACTTAAGTTAATCCTACCCCTCGCCCCACCTGTCTCCCGGGAGGGGCCCTTTGATGGCTGACGAGCTGTCGCGGATTCGTGCGGCCCTGTCGGAATCGTACGCGATCGAGCGCGAGGTCGGCCGTGGCGGAATGGCCACGGTGTACCGGGCCGAGGACCTGAAGCATCACCGCACGGTGGCGCTGAAAGTGCTGCACCCGGACGTGGCGGCGTCCCTGGGCCGCGAGCGGTTCCTTCGCGAGATCGAGATCGTGGCGAAGCTGCGCCACCCGGGCATCCTCCCCCTGTACGACTCCGGTGAAGCGGACGGCCTCCTGTACTACGTGATGCCATTCGTGGACGGCCTGACGCTCCGGGACCGGCTGGAGCGGGAGAAGCAGCTGCCGGTGGAGGAGGCGCTGCGGATCACCTCGGAGCTGGCGTCGGCACTGGATCATGCGCACGAGCAGGGAGTGATCCACCGGGACATCAAGCCGGAGAACGTGCTGTTCGAGGGGGACCAGCCGCTGATCGCGGACTTCGGGGTGGCGCGGGCGCTCGAGGAAGCAGGCGGAGAGAAGCTGACGCGGACGGGCGTGGCGGTGGGGACGCCGAGCTACATGAGCCCGGAGCAGGCGGCGGGGGGAGAGGCGGACGCGCGGAGCGACGAGTACGCGCTGGCGTGCGTGCTCTACGAGATGCTGGGCGGGACGCCGCCGTTCACGGGTCCGACGCCGCAGGCGGTGATGGCGCGTCACGCGCTGGACCCGGTGCCGGACCTCGGGACGGTGCGCTCGACGGTGCCGGAGGGAGTGATCGGGGCGGTCGAGAAGGCGATGGCGAAGGTGCCGGCGGACCGCTACCCCACGGCGGGGGCGTTCGCCGACGCACTGGCCAAGGGCGACGAGAAGCGAGCGGGCGCCGCCGCGCGCCGACCGTCGCGGCGGCTGACCGTGGGCTTGCCGGTCGCAGCCGTGCTCGTGGCGTTGCTCGGGTACGGGATCTGGCAGACGGGCCGGAGCTCGGTACCGACGG
>NZ_JBZQEK010000004.1:0-3088 GCF_058719085.1 Candidatus Benthicola sp. | reverse complement strand
GGTCACGCCGTAGTCGGCCAGCGTCCGGAGCAAGGCCTCCTCGAGGTCGCGCAGGTAGCGGTGGGCGTCGCGACGCTCGTGCTCGAGCGCGAGGATCGGGTAGCCGACGAGCTGACCCGGGCCATGGTAGGTGACATCACCGCCCCGCTCCACCTCCGCGGTTTCGATCCCCGCGCCGGCCAGGAGCTCCGGTGACACGAGGTTCGTCCGCCGCGCCCCCCTTCCGAGCGTCACGACCGGCTCGTGCTCGAGCAGGAGAACGAAGTCCTCCTCGATGTCACCGTCGATCTTCGCGCGGGCCAGCTCCCGCTGCCACGCGAGTCCGGCCGCGTACGGCACCGTGCCCTCGACCGGAACCACGTGAAGGGTGTTCATGATCCTGCTCCCGATCGCGGCCCCCTCGTCTCCCGGAGCGAGCCTCCGCCCGGGCCCCAAGCACCGCCCTGACGCGGCCCGTCCCCTGGAGCGAGTCTCCGCAGGCCATCGAGCCACCGTCGCGGCCCCCTCGTTTCCCGGAGCGAGCCTCCGCCCGGCCCCGAGCACTGCCCTGACGCGGCCCCCTCGTCTCCCGGAGCGAGCCTCCGCCCGGCCCCGAGCACCGCCCTGACGCGGCCCCCTCGTCTCCCGGAGCGAGCCTCCGCAGCGTCTTCGATGTCCGATTCGGACCACTCCCGGTACGCGAGGACTCGCTCGCGAAGGGAGGCGAGGAGCCGCCGTCAGATGTGGATCGCCCGGTCCATCGCGGCGAGCGCCGCTTCCATCACCGCTTCGGACATGCTCGGGTGCGCGTGTGCGTGCGCGGCGATCTCCTCCACGGTGGACTCCAGGGCGCGGGCCATCCCGGCCTCGGCGATCAGCTCGCTCACGTTGTAGCCGATCATGTGCACCCCGAGGATTTCCCCATACCGGGCATCCGCGATGATCTTGACGAAACCCTCGTTGTGCCCGGCGGTCAGCGCTCGGCCGTGCGAAGTGAGGGGGTACTTCCCGATCTTGAGCTCGTAGCCCGCCTCCGTGGCCTCTTCCTCGGTCATGCCGATGCTCGCCACCTCCGGGTGGCAGTAGCCGACGCTCGGAATGTTGTCATAGCGCATCGGGTGCTCCGCCACGCCGGCGATCTTCTCGGCCGCCACGATGCCCTCGTGCGATCCCTTGTGCGCCAGCATGGGCTGCCCGGCCACGTCGCCGATCGCGTAGACTCCGGGGACGCTCGTCTCGCACCACTCGTTGATCCGGACCCAGGAACCGTCCATCTCGATCCCCAGCTCCTCGAGCCCGAGGCCATCGGTGACCGGCTTTCGGCCCACCGCCATGAGGAGCATGTCGGTTTCGATCGTCTCCTCGCCCTTCCCGGACTCCACCGTGAGGACCATGGGATCCGACTCGCGGTCCAGCGAGACGACCTTCGTTCCGGTCCGGATCGTCATGCCCCGCTTCTTGAACGAGCGAGCCAGCGTCTTTCCGACCTCCGGGTCGGACACCGGAACGAGGGTATCGAGCATTTCGACCACCGTCACGTCGACTCCGAATGCGTTGAACACATCGGCGAATTCGACGCCCACGTACCCTCCTCCGACCACCACCAGCCGGCCCGGGAGCTGGCGAAGAGCCAGCGCCTCGCGGCTCCCGATCACCTTGCTTCCATCGATTTCGAAGCCCGGGAAGGACATCATGGTGGCACCGGTGGCGATCACCACGTTCGACGCCTCCACCGTGAAGGGGTCTCCGTCCTCCGGCGTGACTTCGACGGAGCCCGCCCCCGTGAGCCGTCCCCGCCCCTCGAACAGCTCCACGTCGTTCTTCTTGAACAGGAAGCGGATCCCACCGGTGAGCTTCTCGCTGATGAAACGGCTCCGATCCACGGCAGCGCTCATGTCGTACGTCACCTGCTCCGCCTTCACGCCCATCTCTTCGCCGTGCGACTTCAGGTTCTCGGCCAGCGCCGCGCTCTCGAGGAGCGCCTTCGCCGGGATGCACCCCCAGTTCAGACAGGTGCCTCCCAGGCCACCTTCGTAGGTGGAGGCCTCCACGCACCCGGTCTTCAGACCGAGCTGCGCCGCCCGAATGGCGCACACGTATCCTGCCGGTCCGGCCCCGATCACCAGTACATCCAGCTTGTCAGCCATCGATTCGCCTCGTCAGTCTCGCGCAACCGCCCGTCCGGGCGGCATGGTATTCGAATCCAGTGCTACAGGACGAGTTCCAGCGGGTTCTCCAGCATCGCCTTCCACGTCTGGAGGAAGCGCGCCCCGGTGGCCCCGTCGATCACCCTGTGGTCACACGACATGGTGACGCGCATGCGCTGGCGGATCACCATTTCGCCGTCTTCCACCACGACCTTCTCCCTGGTGCTCCCCACGGCGAGGATACCGGCCTCGGGAGGATTGATGATCGCGGTGAACTGGTCGATGTCGAACATTCCGAGGTTGCTCACCGAGAAGGTGGCTCCCTGGTACTCCTCCGGCTCCAGGCGCTTCTCCCGCGCCCTGCCGATCAGCTCGGCGGCCTCCTCGGAGATACGGAGCAGCCCCTTCCGGTCCGCCTGCCGCACGATGGGCGTGATGAGCCCGTCCTCGATCGCCACCGCAACGCCGATGTCCGCGGACCCGTGCCGGCGGATCGTGTCGCCTTCCCACGAGGCGTTGATCTCCGGGTGCCGGACCAGGGCCTCCGCCGTCACCTTGATGAGGATGTCGTTCACCCCGATCTTCGCGCCCTCGAGACGGACGTTCATCGACTTCCGGAGCTCGAGCACCCGCCCCATGTCCACTTCCGTGGTGAGGAAGAAGTGCGGCACCGGACCGATCGAGGTGACCAGTCTGCGGGCGATGGCCTTCCGCATCTGGGAAGGCTCGAGGGTCCTATCCTCCAGCCGCAGCGGCCCGGGAGCCGCCGCGCGCACGCCAGCCTCACCGTCCACGCGCCCGGGCTTCCTCGCCGTCCCGGCCGCGATGGCGGCCTCGACGTCCCGCTTCACCACCCGTCCACCCGGCCCTGACCCCGCGATGTCCGCCACCCTCAGGCCTGCTTCCTCGGCCATCCGGCGGGCGAGCGGCGAGGCCTTCACGGCGCCGGTGACGGAGGACTC
>NZ_JBZQEK010000003.1:0-40511 GCF_058719085.1 Candidatus Benthicola sp. | reverse complement strand
GTTCCCGGCATACCGCCCTGTACCTGGGCATCGGGGCGCAGATGGGACGCGGTCTCGGAATCCTGGGGGAAGACGGTCCCGCGGTGTGGACGGGCACGGACTACCTGGCGCGGGTGAACTGCGGCGAAGCGGTGGAGCTGGGAAACGAGGTCGTCGTGGTCGGAGGCGGAAACACGGCCATCGACGCCGCCCGGACGGCCCGCCGGACCGGGGCCCGCGTCACCCTCCTGTACCGCCGTTCCCGGGCCGAAATGCCCGCCATCGAGGAAGAGGTGGAGGACGCCCTGGAGGAGGGGATCGAGCTCGTGCTGTTGTCCTCTCCGGTGCGTCTCGAGCGGTCGGAAGACGGAACGCTGGAGCGGATGATCGCCTGCCGCATGGAGCTCGGCGAGCCCGACGAGTCCGGGCGCCGGCGTCCGATCCCGATCCCCGGCTCCGAGTACGCCATTCCGGCCGACTCGGTCATCGCGGCCGTGTCGCAGGCGCCGGTGCTCGAGGGCTTCGAGGCTCTCGATCACGACGGCAGCTGGCTCGTGGCCGGAGGCCAGGGCCCGAACGGGGATGGAATCCTCGTCGGAGGCGATGCCCTCGGGCTCGGGATCGCGGGCAACGCGATCGTCCAGGGCCGCAGGGCCGCAGAGGAGCTTCATGCCCGGCTGAGCGGTCGAGAGGTGGGCGAGGTCCGGGCCGACCACCGGATGGACGGCCGACCGGTGATCGATGCGAGTCAGGTCATGCTCGATTACAAGCCCGAGACCTCAGCCACCCGGGCTCCAAAGCTGGACGGGATTGAACGGATCGCCCACGGCGCCGCGGAAGTCGCGGGGACGATCTCGGAGGAGGAGTTCCTCGCGGAGGCGAGCCGGTGTTTCTCCTGCGGGTCGTGCTTCGGGTGCGAGCAGTGCTCGATGTTCTGCACCCCGGGCTGCTTCACGAAGCTGGAAGAGGTGGGTCCGGGGATGTACTTCACCCTCGCGCTCGACCACTGCGAGGAGTGCGGAAAGTGCGTCGAAGTGTGCCCGTGCGGCTTCCTGGAGGTGACCCGGCCCTCCGACACGCGGCCGACCGCCTGACGCAGCGTTCCGCTACAGCAGGACCAACCAGCCGATCCACACCAGCACGACCGCGTGCGCGAGCTGGTCCAGACCGAGCGCCGTCCAGAAGCGCCTGCGGCTCGGGTCGCCGAGTGCCGGTCGGCGCGAGCTCATGACCCCCTTCCACCAGTCGAGCAGGAAGTGCGTCCAGAACTCGATCGCCAGCGCGGCCAGGACGAGGATCGGCGCCGCGCGGGCGACCAGTGCGACGGCGAGGCTCACCAGAGCGGCATGCACGAGGGCATGCAGGGCGATCGGTCCGAGAGGCGTGCCTGCCCGCTTTGCTTCCTGCATCCTCTCCGTGGCCAGTGGCGTGAAGTCGCCGAGGAAGTGGCTCAGGAAGAGAACGGAAAGCAGCACCGCGGCCTGCGAGCTCATGGCTCCTCCGGCAAGGGACCGAAAAGGACCGAGTACATTACGGTGTAGAGCTCGGTGTTGTCCATCGTCCCATGGACCCGCTCGGCTCCGAGACCGGCAGCACGCATGAGGATCCCGCCGCTCACGTCGTGATACTGGGCCCACGTGATGACGAACGGCAGGCGTACGCCCTGCGCATCCGGCTGGGCGAGAAACAGGTGACCTCCCGTTCCCTCCACCCCATCGAAGGGCGCGCCGTTGGCGGCTCTGTGGGCGGCGGTGTCCGCGGGCTGAGGCTCGCCGAACACCTGCATGCCTCCCGCGTCGCTGTCCGACGCCATGATCATCAGGGTA
The DNA here is from genome assembly GCF_058719085.1 of Candidatus Benthicola sp. Classification (NCBI taxonomy): domain Bacteria; kingdom Pseudomonadati; phylum Gemmatimonadota; class Gemmatimonadia; order Candidatus Palauibacterales; family Candidatus Palauibacteraceae; genus Candidatus Benthicola; species Candidatus Benthicola sp. Next base: position 38,706 of record NZ_JBZQEK010000003.1, on the reverse strand, counting down.
TTCGGGTGCTCGTCGATGAACCGCTGGATCACTCCGATCGCCTCGTCCGCCCGCTGGCCGGCGATGATCTCACCCATGGCGTTGTTGGCGTTCGCCATGTTGTCCGTGCCTTCCTCCTCGGCCACGAGGAAGAATCGCCGGCCGCTGCGCGAGAGCACGTCCAGGGCTGCCCCCGTCATCTCGGCGATGGTGGGCGCTTCGGCGGGCCAGGCCTGGAGTCCCTTCTCCCGCAGGGACTCTTCGGGCTGATCGTTGAAGGTATGGTAGTAGGCGAACAGGCCCAGCAGCTTCGTGACCGTATCCGGCAGCGACAGCAGTTCCTCTCGGGTTCGGACGACCGTGTATCCGCGGTCTTCGGCCTCCTCGATGAGATTCCGTCCGTCCTCGCGGGAGCCCGGACCGTAGAGGCCGTCCGTACCCTCGGGAAGGAAGAACTGTTCACCGCCGCCGAGGATCACCTCGGCGTCCGACTCGAAGATCTGCCGGGCGATCTCCTGGTGCGCGTACCGCTCGGGGTAGCTGGCGGCGAAGACCCCGGAGCCCGGCTCCGTGATCGTGCCGCTGTTGACCATGCCGACCGGCAGCCCGGCGGCCTGCGCCTCCTCGAGGATGCTTCCGCGGAAGCCCGAGGCGGACGTAAGGGGCTCCCGGCCGTCCATCCCGTAGCTGTCCGCCAGTACCTTGACGCCGTAGGCGTGCACGGTCGCCCCGCCGTGAGAGGTCGACGTCAGTCGGTCCTTCATGTGGCCCGTGTACACGGCCATGTACGGAAGCCGGTCCCAGTTGAGCCGACCGTCCGGCCCGACGGTCATCATGCGGACCGCCCCCCACGTGTTGACGCCCATTCCATCCGGGTGGAAGAAGACCACGCTGCCGAGCTCACCTTCACCTTCGCCTCCGGGGACGGACGCGGCGGGTCGGGAGCGTGCGGCCCAAAGCGCGAACCCGGCCAGGAGGGCAACCAGTACCATGACAAAGCGAAGCGGTCTGGACATCGGGGGCTCCGTTCCCGTTTACGGTTGTCCCGCTCGCGAGCTATCGGGCGGCCAGGCCAGGTCCACCCACACGAGTCGGTGGTCCGAAGCGGTTTCAACTCGTCGCGCCCCCTCCGGATCATCCGCCGGATCCGGGTCGAAGACGCCGCTCGAGGTCACCTTCAGGCCGGCGCTGGGAAGAACGTAATCGACCCGGGTCCCTTCGTTCCACACCGCCGTCCTCGCGCCCTTCGGACCCGGGTCCTGCAGTCGTGGATCCATCAACAACTGATCGATCGCCGATAGTCCGTCGTAGACGACCTCCGGATCGGCGGGCCTCGCGTTGAGGTCGCCCGCGATCACGACGGGACTCGTCGAGGCATACCCACCTTCGCGGCCCTGATCATCCACCAGCCGCTCTTCACCATCCATGTACAGCACCCAGAATCGGATCTCGTCGAAGTTGCGGCGGCCATTGCGGTCTTCAGGTCCATCGAAGACCGGGGGCGTGGGGTGGCTGACCCACAGATGCAGGGTGTCGGTACCGATGGGCACCGGCACGTCCCAGTGGGACTTGCTGGAGAGACGGAACACGGCTCGGGCTTCCGCCGAGAAATGCCCTTGCGGCATGTGGTTGCCCGGAAGTTCGGCCCACTTGAAGCGCTGAAAGGTCCGGACACCGGCCGAGTCGATCGGAAGGCGGGAGAGCACGGCCATGGCGTATTGGCCCGGATAGGTACCGAAGCCGTACGAATCGTCGCCGTGCTCCCTCGTTCCGCGATCCGCGTCCGTCGCTACCGTACCGTTTCCGTCCAGATCCAGCCCGGACAGGAGCCCCGTGTTGCTCGGCGCCGCGTAGGCGTAGGAGTAATCGATCGAGTCCGGTCCCACGGCCAGATACGAGGCGGCGAACCGTCGGGCGTTCAGAGAAAGATCGTCCGGGTGACTCCAGTCGAGGTCGATCTCGTTCAATACGAGGATGTCGGGACGGACGGCCTGGACGATGCGGGCGGCCGCGGACGCCTGCGGATCGAGACCCCTTCCCGCTTCGTCCACGGAGGTCAGGGCCCCGGTGTCCAGCTCCTGGATGTTGAACGTGGCCACACGAATCGTGGGCGGAATTGTCGAATCGACGTCCGGAGAGCGGCACCCACCCAGGGAGGCGGACAGGAGGAAGACAAACCCCTGGGCGAGGGAATGAAGCCTGAGGTTCGGGGGCCTGCGCAGCACGTCACGCACGCACGGCAGTCTTCTTCTTCCCTCCATAGGTCCCGAAGATGATGTCCCACAGGGGCGAGCTGACTCCGTAATCCTCATCCGGGTCGAGGAAGTGGTGCCGCATGTGCGTCCGCTTCAGGAGCTTCCCGAACGGAGTCGGCACGGACTTGTGATGCACCACGTAGTGTGTCGTGTCGTAGATGAGGTATCCCACCAGCAGGCCGGCGAACGCTGGCATCGCCCGGTCTCCGAACGCCAGTGAGAAGATGAGCCAGGCCACGATCCCCATCGGAATGCTGGCGATGGGCGGCATCACGAGTCGCAGCGAGTCGCTCGGATACTCGTGGTGGACGCCGTGGAAGATGAAGTAAATGACGTGACGAAGCGTCGGCAGTGCCGGAATCACCGGCTCATTGAGCTCGAGACCGGCGGAAATCTCGTGGGTCTCCCGCATGATCTCGTCCGGAGCGTGAAACGCGAAGCGGTGCAGCAGGTACTCGAGGAACGTCCAGATGAGGAGACCGACCGCGAAGTACAGCGCGCTGGCGCCGACGCCGAGCGGACTGAACCACAAAAGGGCGACCACGATCGGCACGTAGATCAGGTGCGGTACCCAGGGTCGCACGAAGGTGGTCTTCTCGAGCAGGTCGCTCCGGAACATTCGGACGGATTCGTCACGATTCGATACGAAGAATTCGCCCATCAGGATCCTCGGGAATCGAGTGGCTGGGGCTCCCTCCAAGTCGCGGAAAACTAGTCCACGCAGAGGTTCGCTGAAAGGGTCCGAAGGTACCCGGGACTCAGGGCGCTCACCGCACGACGCACCCCCTGTTTATAGGCCGGTTTGCGGGTTCCGCTCCTCTCAGCGGGCCGTGGCATTCTGCGGCGATCAGACCGGGCTGCGATAGCGCAATCTGCCTTGGGCGATCCGAATGAGTCGGCCGGAGATCGGGGTCGGCGGTCGACTTCAGGCAGGGCAGGTGCCGTAAGTAACACCTGGACAGCACGATAACTGTTTCCGGACGAGCCCTTGCCATTCCAGAAAGTGCGCTATCGCCGCCGGGGCATTGGAGTTGCAGCTGTTCCTGTGGAATCGGGGCGCTTGCGTCCCGTCTCTGGCACTCGAGCCGTCGACTGGAAGGAGACTCTCCATGAATCGATTCGCGAGTATTCTGGTAGCTGCCGCTGCTTGCTTGTTCTTCTTTTCGGCCCAACTCGCAGGGCAGGAGGCGCCTCGCGAGAACAATCGGGTCGGTCTGTGGGGTGGCTTCGGCCTGGGGGCCGGTCTGCTCGGCTGTCTGGAGAGCGGCTGCAGCCACGACGAGTGGGGCTTCTCCGGTAACGGCCGACTGGGCGGGACGCTGTCGCCTTCCCTGCGCCTGGCTGGCGGGACTAACGGCTTCTACAAGCAGCTCGACACCGGGGACGTCGGAGACGCCGACTTCACTCTGGGCGTCGTCAGCGCCCAGGCGCTGTGGTATCCCGGCGCGGGAGACTTCTTCGTTCTCGGCGGGGTGGGATTCGCGTGGGCGGAGGTCTCAGCTTCGTATCAGAACCTGACCGTGTCCGACAGCGAGACGGGGGCGGGCTTCGTCCTCGGCTTCGGCTACGACCTGGTGCTGAACCGGTCCGGGAGCCTGGCCCTCACTCCGTTCGCCAACTGGGTGATCACGACGATCGATCCAACGTACGACTTCCTGCAGTTCGGCCTCGGGCTCACCTTCAACTGAGTCCAGCCTTTCAGAGCCGTAGACAAGCAAAGCCGCAGCGCTCCGAGCGCTGCGGCTTTGTTCATATCAGAGCGGGCGACCGGGGTCGAACCGGCGACCTTCAGCTTGGAAGGCTGACGCTCTGCCAACTGAGCTACGCCCGCATTGAATCAGGGGGCGGCAATCTCGCTACCGCCCCGCCTCATGGCAAGGACGGCAGCCAGGCAACCGAGGGACGCTTGCATCTCCGCCTTGCAGAGCAGACGACGACCGCTCAGGCAGGACCCCGGAATTGTCCTCAGTTGCGCCCCGTTACGGTCCGTGCGGTCGCGGTAGAATCCTGTATATTGGAATGGCCCCCGACGTTGGTCTGTGCGCACACCCCCCGAAGCGACGAACCAGCAATGCCCAGCATGGGAGGGAGTCGTGCGTTCCGGACGGAAGTCGTGGATCGGTCTCATGGCCATAGCCGCTTGGACGCTCGCCGGAGGGTGCGGCGGGGATGAGGTCACCAGCCCGACGGGCGGCGAACCGCCAGAGCCGCCTGAGCCGCCTGCCGTATCCGCTCCTGCCTCGCCGACCGACGTCGGTGTGACGGTGCAGAACAACACAGCGTGGATCCGATGGACACCCGGTGACCGGGCCTCGACCCAGGATGTCGTGCTGTCGAACCTGGATGGGCTCGAGGCCGATCGGATCGAAGAGCTGAACGGCCTGTGGTTTCAGCTGGTGTTCACGGACCTCAAGTGGGGCGCATCGTACCAGGTCGTGGTCGCGGCAGTGAACGAGGCCGGACGTGCGGAAAGTGCCCCGGCGAGTTTCGAGATCCAGATTCCCGAGCCCCCCGTCCTGACATGGTTCTCGGCCATGCGTGACCCCACTTGCCTGACCGTCGAATGGACCGACACGGGACCGGCCAAGGGCCACCGCGTTGTCGTGACCGGAGCCACGGAGGACGCATCGTTCGAACACCCCGTCGATCCCTTTGTGGATGTCGCGTTCTGTGCGAGAGGCTTCCCGATCTTCGACGGTATGACCTACACCGCCCGGGTGGTGGCCGAGTACGAAGGCCTGGAGCTCGAGAGCGGCACGCGCGAGTTCACGGTCGACTTCGATCCCGAGTATTCGCTGACCGGAGTCTGGCACGGTGGATTCTGTTTCGAGAACTGCGTGGAGTGGATGCTCGACCTCGTCGAGGTGGACGGTAGTATCGCCGGTTCCTGGATGTTTCTGGATGCTTCCGGTCTGGAGTCATCCGGCCGTGTCACCGGCACAAGTATCGGCGAGGACTTCGAGCTGGCTCTCGACGAGTGGGAATTCGACTACTCATGGTTCGGCAGCTTTGACGGACCGGACAGAATCTGGGCATGGATAGTCGACGGAATCGGGTTGCAGCTCCAACGCGACTGAGCGAAGCGGTCCGTCACGCTCATGCAGACGCTGACAAGGGAGTACTTCATCTGGCCTCTCCCGGGTCGCAGTCGAGAACTGGGGCGTCCTATCCGCGCGGCCGCAGGAACGCGACGAATTCCGGCTCGGAACGGAGTGGCCGTAGCGCCGGCATGGCGTGAAGCTCGACTACGGCCGTCAGTCCGTCCGCCCGTGCCCGACGCAGCGCGTCGACGGCCATAGCGGGCCGCCCGAGCGTCGACTGAATCTCGGCCTCGAGCAGCAGGTGGCGGCCGCTGAGGTAGGGATTCTCCAGCGCACGAAGCTGCTCGATGACAGCATCCGCGCTCGCTTCATCCCCCGTCACCGCGGACAGTAGCCCCGCCATGCCCAGCGGCTCCAGGTCCTCGAAGGGCGTCAACGCGGCCAGGCGGGTGCCAGCACCCTCCAGGTCGCCCGATTCGATCAGAAGGCGAATCTCGAGGGAACGTTCCACCGGCCCTCCTTCGCGGGAAGCGAGCCAGGCAAGACCCAGACGCCTCGCCTCGGATCCAGCCTCGGGGTGACCGTGTGCTTCGAGTTCCTGTGCAGCGGTCCAGGCCACGTCGGCGGGAGTGACGAGTCGTGGCAGGAGGCTCATCGCCTCATCGACGATCTCCAGGACCGCCTTCGCCTCCCCGAGTGCGGCCCGCGCCCGAACCTCCGCCCGCATGGGCTCCAGCGCTTCGGGAAAACGCGTCCGGCCACCCAGCACGACTTCGAGCTCCGTGTGATGCTCGCCGAGAAGGTGGTACGCACCGCCCTGCACCTCGAAGACTTCGACCCAGTTTCTCCACCACCCCTGACCGTGGTCGCTGCGCTCGAGCAGGGGCAGTGCCTCCCGCGGCCTCAGCAGCCTGTACGCCTCGCGACCCGCGAGGAAGAGGAGAACGGGGTGGGAAGTCAGCCTGATGATCTCCTGCGTCGCTCGATAGGCCCCTGAGCGGTCTCCTCGCAGGTCCGCGAGGAAGTAGGCGCCGAAGTGTCTCTCGTACTCCGATGCCGTATCCGCTCCGGTGCGCAGGGACTCAGTCGCCAGCACCTCGGCTCCAGCCGGATCCCCGCAGTAGGCCCGCGCGATGGCCGCGAAGATACCGGCCTTGGTGAAGTCCGCATCGATCTCGTTGGCCCGGCGGAGTCTCCGCTCCGCCTCATCGAACCGGTAGGCGCCGAAGGCCTCGGATCCCTGAAGGAACTCCAGCCATGCCTTCCAGGACGGGGTCCGTACCGGCGACCCTCCGACGAACGCGATCGGAACGCGTGGATCGAGGTGCGCCGCGACCGAGGCCATCACCCTCGCGACGACCCGATCGAGGGTCTCCTCGGAGGGATCGTCCGGGAGAGCCACGGGATCGTGCACCGCCAGCAGCCTTCCCCCTTCGCCGGCTTCCGTCAATCGCGTCCGTGCCTCCAGCCCAGCCGCAGTGCTCTCCAGGTGAGCCGAGACGATCGCGGTCGCCCAGGGCACCGTGGCGCCAACGACCACTTCGACGTAGTCGAGCTCCGAGATTCCGCCAGAGAGTCTGTCCGTGAGTCGCTTCCCCAGAATCTCGTGGCAGGGATCGCCCGTCCTGTTTTCGGTCGGACGGATCACGATCACGATCGGAACGACGGGCTGATCCGAATCCTGCAGCCACCCGTTGCCGTCCGTCGCGGCCATGCCACCACCATCGTCACCGCGGGTGACAGAATCGCCATTCGGGCGAACGGCCTGGCGCCCCCGGATGCGCTCGACCAGCGCTCGGGTCTCGGGTGCGGGCTCCACGTCGAACGTCTCGCGCAAGCGGGCCGCGAAAGAGTCGTACACCGAGAGCGCCCCCGCTCGATCGCCCGTGCGGTCCAGCAGTGACATCAGACGTCGCCAGGCCATCTCGTCGTGCCACGCGAGTTCCGTCCAGCGCCGTGCCCAGCGAATCGCGGCACTCAGGTCTCCGTTCTTCTCAGCCCGAGCACTGATTCGGTCGGCGACCAGGGATGCGCGCTGCGTAAGCCGAGACCGGGCTCCGTCCAGCCAGTGATCGAATTCGCCGCCATCGACGTGAAGCCCCGGAAGCAGCTCTCCCTGCACCAGATCCATGGCCTGCGTCAGGCGTCCGGACTCGACCGCCACCTCGAAAGCACGAGCGTCGCACCAGATTCGCTCGCCATCCACGCCGACCACCTCGCTCCCATCACCCTGAAATGCCTCGTGTCCGAGGATCTGCCTCAACTCGTACAGCTCGTGTCGCAGCATCGCTCTTCCGTGCTGCGAGTCGAGATCCGGCCACAGGAGGGCGACGAGAGTCTCGCGCCTGTGGGAGCGAACCGGGTTCGGAACCGCCAGGTACGCGAGAAGCGCGACCCGTTTCGAATGCCGAAGCGGTGCGTGGAGGAGTCTGTCTCCCTCTCGCAAGTCGATCGTGCCGAGCGTTCGAAACTCAAACATGTGCCCGTCTCGCCAAGGGTCTGGATGGGCGCACGGCGATGCAGGAAGGAGTGCAGGAGGGGTCACGCCAGTCCCGGCCAGTGTTCAAAGATACCGGAATCTCCCCGAATCGCCACTTGTTCAGGGTCCTCGTGGCTGGCGGCGCTCACGCCCAGCCCACGCTGCGCCCACGCCTGCAGAGCACTGTTCAAGAGGATCAGAGCAACGTTTTCAGCCTGCATCGCCAGGAGACTCCGATTCCGCCCTTACGGGCAGACGGGCCCGCATGGCACCAGGCCGTCGGAGGTCGACATGAAAAAGCTCATTCCTTTCATCGCCCTGCTCGCAGCGGTGAGCGCATGCGAGAACTCGACCGCGCCGGAGAATCCGATCTCCACGAGGGAAGACGAGAGCGCCGTCCCGGGCATGGCGGAGCTCAGCTCGACGGCCCTGCCCATTCATGGAATCGCGCAACGCTCGAGTGGCGACCAGCAGGTCATCGGCTGGTGCAACGAGGCGGCCGGCGTGGTCCTCATGGCTGCGCCCGGCACCGGGACTTCGACGCACGGAGGCCGTTTCGAAATCCAGCAGACCAACTGCGTGGATATGGCCTCAGGCGCCATCACCGGAGGAGCGGCCACGCTCACGACCGCGAACGGCGATGAGATCCACATGGTGTACAGCGGCCGGGTTCTCCCGGGAATCGTCCCCCAGACGCTGCATCTCGACTACGTGCTCGTCGGAGGCACGGGGCGCTTCGAACACGCGGAGGGAGAATTGAGTGCCGCGGTCTATTACACCTCGGCCACGACCTGGGTCAGCGATGGGGCTGGCTGGATCCGGTACACCGCGTCGGATGTTTCGTCGAAGTGAAGAGCCCTGGGGGATCGGCCGCCCAGCGTCCGCGTGTGCCGAGATCGTGGCCGTCCGGACGCGTCTCCCCCGGTGGTTTCGAGAAAGGAGGCGGTCCCATGAAAAGGTTATATAGGGCAATTCTTTACGGAGCCGTCATCTGGTTGTGCTCAACCTGCGACTCCGCGCCGGTCGCCGAACCCGAATACGAGCCCCCCGTGGCGAACGCGGGATCCAATCAGACGCTATGGGACAGGGATGGAAACGGGTCCGAGCCCGTGGTTCTCGACGCATCCGCCAGCATCCGCGGGAGCCGCCAGATCGTCCGCTGGGAATGGACGGAAGACGGATCTCCCGTGTTCGGATGGTCGGAAACCGACCGCCGCACCGTCTATACGAACGTCGCCGTCGGACGGCACTGGTTCGTCCTCACCGTGACCGACGATACGGAACGCTCGGATCGCGACACGACCGTGATCGAGATCCGAGCTTCGGACCCGGTCGTGAGGATCCTCCTTCCCGGCAATGGAACCACCCACGCGACCGGGCGCGATTTGCACTTCCATGGCCGCGCCGTCGACCAGTACGATTCGCTGCTGACGGGCTCCCAGCTCGTCTGGGTGTCCGACCTCGACGGCGAAATCGGGACCGGCGACGAGTTCGTGCGCACCGATCTTTCGAGCGGTGAGCACGTCATCACGCTCCAGGGGACGGACCGATCGGGCTTCGTGGGGTCCTCCAGCGTCGGGATCACGCTCATCGACCCTCCGAAGGCCACCATCCTCGGGCCTGAGGACGGACGCACGTTCTTCTGGGCGGAGGACATGAACCTCGCCGGCACGTGCGAGCGGCCCGGCGATGAGCCCTCAGGCGACGTCGAGGCGCTATGGTACGTTTCCGGTGAGGGGTTGGTCGGTTCAGGTCTGCAGATTCGGCCCGAACTGAGCCCGCCCGGTCCCGAGTTCATTTCGCCCGGTTCGCACGTGGTAACCCTAGTCTGCGCCGATGAACGGGGCGTGAACGGTGAGGCATCGGTAACCATCGATATCGCCGTCTCGTTCGCCGCGAACATTCAACCCATGCTCGCACTGCTCGGCTGCCTGCGCTGCCATTCCGGGGCGAACCCGGCCGGCGGTATCGGCCTGGACAGCTACGAGGCGATCACGGGCGGGGAGAGCGCCAGCGGGCCCCTGATCCTTCCCGGAGACGCAACGCAGGGCACCCTGATCGACCAGCTGGAATGGGGACACGAGCAGATCGACCCGGCTGACTTTCTCTATCGCTGGTGGGGATGGGATCCGAGCGACATTTACGTCAACTTCGACGGCTGGTGGGCGAAGAACATTCTCGCCTGGTGGATCGACGCTGGAGCGCTGGAAGACACGCCGGCGGATCCGGGGACGAATACCTCGCCGAGGGCTGGCATCGAGATGCCCTGCAACGGACTGAGACTGTACGAGGGCCGGGGCAGCTATTTTGGGGGCTCGGCGTGGGATAAGGAAGATGGCCAGTTATCATACGAGAGTTTCAAATGGGATCTGGATGGAAGGGAAATCCCCGGCTGCGGTGAGTGGGATGGCTGGGCCGAGGCAGGATGTGGGTATGGAGGTTGGATCGAGAGCATCGAGCTCGGGCCCCATGTCCTCACGCTTACGGTGACCGACTCCGAGGGGGCTACGGGCTCGGCGAGCATCACCATGACGGGCGTCGAGTTTCAGAACGCCTCGTTCACGGACGACATCCTATCGTTCATGGGCATGTACTGCACGAACTGCCACGGCGCGGAATGGGCGGCGGCCGGGATCCGGCTCGACAGCTACGAGGCGATCACGACGGGTGGAAGTTCGAACGGTCCCTTGATCGTGGAGGGGGATCCGACCGGGGGCATTCTGATTCCGCAGGTCCTGTCCGACCACTACTACGTCGAGGGCTTCGGCACATATCCAAGCAGGTGGCTCGGCGAGACCATTCTTCCGGTGTGGATCCTCGAGGGGGCCAGGAACACGGACCACCCGCACCCAGGGCATCCGGAACCCAGGTGCGGAGCAGGGGGGTGAAGCGGGCGTCTAACGAGAAGGGCCCCGTTGCCGGGCCTTCGAGGCAGGCGCTGGGTTTCGCCGTCGAGCCGCCTGCGGCGAGACATTCCGCGAGTGAAACGAGCGGACGTACCCACGACCGCCGAGATGCAAGAAGGCCCCGTCTCCGGGGCCTTCAAGCGGGCGATGGGTCTCGAACCCACGACCTTCAGCTTGGGAAGCTGACGCTCTACCAACTGAGCTACGCCCGCAATGCATCTACCCTGTCGCAGCGCGAACCTCCGGGCTGCGCATCGCGCACCTGCATTCGAGGGCGGTCTCTCCAGAGCGAGCCTCCGCAGCGAAGCGAGGACTCGCTCGCGGCGGAGAGATCCGTCTCGAATGGGGCGGGAGGGACTCGAACCCCCGACTTCTGCGATGTGAACGCAGCGCTCTAGCCAGCTGAGCTACCGCCCCGTGTGTTCCTGACCTCCTGCAAGCGGGTGACCGGGTGGCTTCGCACGCTGCGCGTGCTCAGTCCCGGTCTACCTGCATTCTCTGCCCTCTTGCAGAGCGGGTGACCGGGTTCGAACCGGCGACCTCAACCTTGGCAAGGTTGCGCTCTACCAGCTGAGCTACACCCGCGAGGTCAAAAACGGAGCCACCCGGGGGCGGCTCCGTGCGCGGCAGATTCTACCTGAATTCGGGTCTTTCGTCAACCGAAATCGGGCTGATTCCGAACGGCTCAGCTGCCCCACTTCCAAGGCTGGACCATCTTCTTGAGGATCGGACCGTTGTCCTCGAGAAACTCGCGGAAGGTCTTCTCGGTGTTGGCCCGGGTCGCAATGTAACAGGCCTCGCAGGTGTTCTGCTTGGTGAACTTCTCGAGCATGTCCTCCTGCTTGTCGAAGTACGCCATCACCATCGCGCAGGGCGTGAGCCGACCGTCGGGATTGATGACCAGGAACCGACGACCCGCCTGGCACCCGGGGAATCCACCTTCCGTCATGAACCGGTGGAACTTCCACAGCACGCGCGGCGAGGTGTAGACCGGGTACCCCTGGTTCCGGAGGTCGATCACTTCCTCGATCTTCTCCGCCAGGAGATCGTGGCCGCCGTTTCCATCCACCAGTCCCGTACGGTCCTGCACGCGAAGGTGGCTGTACACCGAGAAGTTGATCGGAAGGCCCCACTCCTTGGCGCGCTTCACGAGCCCCGGCAGGTCCTGGTAGTTCCAGGCCGTGATGCAGACGTTCAGCAGGATGTCGTCCTTCTCCGAGTTCCGGGCCAGCTCCGGGAGGGTGCGCGACATCTTGTCGAACAGGCCGGGGATCCGGCGGAACTCGTCGTGCCGCTCGTCCGGAAAGTCGAGCGAGATCGACAGCTGGTCCATTCCGGCCGCCTGCAGCTTCCGGAATCTCTCCTCGTTCAGGTTCGACGCGTTGCTCACGACGATCATGAACGGAAGTTTCCCCGGATTGGCCAGCTTCTCCACGATCTCGTACACGTCACCCCGGGCCAGCGGCTCACCACCGGAGACGTGAGACACCACGGGACGCAGATCCTTCTGAATCGCCGCGTACTCGTCGGCCGAGAGACGTGTCTCCTTGATCGGGCCTCCCCAGTTGCAGTGCCAGCAGTTGGCCGTGCAGCTGTGGGTCACCTCGAACGAGATCGACAGAGGCTTGTTCTGGAGTTTGTTGGCAAAACCACGCGCCAGCATCCTGGCGGCCATGGCTCCGGATATGTTCATGCACGTCCCCCTGGAGTCACTGCCCGTATGATGAAAGGTGTCAATCTGGCCCTGGACCGGGCGTCGAACAAGCGAGAGTGCCCGGCGCGGGGCGCTCACACGGTGGCCTGAAACCCGGCGTCACCTCAATCGTTCCCCGCGGTTTGCCGCCATGCGGCCCTCTACATTCCGTCTTCATCGGAAGGCTCGGCCGACGACGCCCGCGCCCGGCGCGTCGTCCGAATGTAGTCCACCGCTTTCGGCACGGCCTTCACGGCATAGATGAGAATCACGAGGCCGAAGAACGCGAACAGCACCCAGGTCGGAATCTTGAACAGGCTGCCGAGCCAGGCGAGTAGCACGTACCGCGGAAAGCGGCCCGCCAGCAGCGCGCTCAGGTACTTCCACATCGGGTAGTGCACGGAGAATGCTAGGAACTTGAAGGGAAAGAACGGAATCGGCGTGAAGCCCGTCACCACGATCACGAAGAAGGGATACTTCATGAACAGCCGGGCGATCTTCTGGTACCACGCCTTGTCCTTGTAGGCGGACAGCGACTGGAGGTTCATGACGGGCACGAACACCGAGTGGTCCAGCCAGCCTGCGATCAGCGTCCCGATGCTGGCCGCGATCGCCGTGTACCAGATGTTCCCGTTCGAGCCGAAGTAGATGACCACCGGCTCGTGGGGAAACACCGAGACCGCACTGTTGGCGGGAATCGCGTAGAACAGCAGATACAGATAGCTGTTGGACGAGAACTCCTGCAGGATGAGAACCAGGGTCACGATGGCGGTGACCACCATGATCGAGCCGAGGATCCAGACCTTCGGGCCGAGCTTCTGGTAGGTGTGCGGACGCCTCACGCCATCCGCGAACGTGTAAGACTGCGGTCCTGCCCCGTTCTTCAAGCGCATGCCTCCTCGTTGGACGCCCACGGCGCGGCGGCCAACGATATTTCCTGTCCGACCCCGGCGCCAGCGGCCGGCCGAGCGTACTGGCACGAGGCGGGCCCGCATGCGTAGCTTGGCGCGAAGCTCGGACGCGGATCGCCGGACACGGCCCCGAAGGTCGGCCGAATGCCTGATGAATCGCCTCCGCGTCGAGCCTTTGACCCGTGGTGAGGAGTTGCTCGTGACCAAAGTGTCTGCCTGTCCGGAGTGTGGCGCGGAGCTGGGACCGTACGACCAGACGTGCCAGAAGTGTGGAAGGGCCCTCTCGTACGAAGCCGGCGAGGCGAACGTCGGCTGCGCCGTGTGCGGAGCCGACATCGGCGCGTACACGGAGACGTGTCCGGAGTGTGGCGAGACGGGCTACCCGGCGCTGCGGCCGCGAAAGGGCAGGAAGTTCAAGGGGTCGCCGGCGCTGGAGTCCAAGCGAGCCGAGCAGGAGTGATCCCGACGGACCCCATGGCTGGACGCGCCACCCTCGATCGCTTCGTCGTCGTACTCTACGAGCCCCAGGATCTCGTGAACATCGCGCTCGTCGTGAGGGCGATGAAGAACATGGGGCTCTCCCGCCTGCGTCTCGTATCCCCCGCCCTATTCGATGCCTATCGGATCACGGGCATCGCGCACGACACGCAAGAGATCGTCGACGCGATCACGCTGCACGACGATTTCGACGAGGCGGTGGGCGACTCGGTCCGCGTCGTGGCCATGACGGCCAGGCGAAGGGCGAGCCAGCAGAGCTGGAGCGAGCCCGCCGAGGCGGCGGAGCAGCTGGTGGAGAGGAGCGTCGAGGGGGACATCGCCCTCGTGTTCGGACGCGAGGACCGGGGTCTTCCGAACGAGATCCTCGACCGGTGCCACGAGGCCGTCTGCATCCCGACCAACCCGGAACACCCGAGCCTGAACCTCGCGCACGCGGCCATGATCCTGTTCTACGAGGTACGGCTCGCCGTGCGACGTTCCCACGGACTCGACGAGCGGGACCTCTCCGGAAAGCTGCGGGACCAGGCCCCGCCCGCCACGGCCGCCGAGATGGAGGAGTTCTTCGGAGTCTGGGAGCAGGCGATGAGCGCTCTCGGCATGTTCCGGGGGGTCGAGCCGACGACGAAGATGCGCAGCTATCGGAGGATCCTGAAGCGCTCCGATCCCGACCGACGCGAGCTCCGCCTGCTCGAGGCGACGGCCTGGCGCATCGTGCACTTCGCGACCCGGATCGAAGCGCGGATCCGCGACGAGATCGCGAAGGAGCAGAAGGCCCGGAATTCCGAGCGTAAGAAGGACGGGCAGTCGGTCGGAAGCTAGACCTCGGCCAGCTCCGTCTCCGCCTCTTCTCCCGCTGCCCGACGCGCCGCCGGCACGTAGTATCGCTCCGTGTAGTCCTTGAGCATCCGGCGCGCCGTGAACCGGGCGCCGCCCGTGCGGATCGCCTGCTTCATCGTGCGGACCCAGCCCCTCGGCACGCCGTCCGCGTCGCGAGCGTAGTACAGCGGCCGCACCTCCTCCTCGATCAGCCGATACAGCGCCTCGGCATCGGCCGCATCCGCCGCCGCCCAGTCCAGCGGGGTCTCACCATGCAGGTCCTCGCCGATGGCCCAGCCGTTCAGGCGTGTGAATCCCTCGGCCCACCAGCCGTCCAGCGTGGACAGGTGCGGAACCCCGTTGATGGCGGCCTTCTGGCCGCTCGTTCCGCTCGCTTCCATCGGCGGCCGCGGCGTGTTGAGCCACACATCCACCCCCGAAACCAGCTCGCGGGCGACGTTCATCTCGTAGTTCTCGACGAAGGCGATCCGGCCCGCGAATGCGGGATCGGACGCGGCCCGGTACACCTCCGCGAGGAGCTCCTGCCCCGGTGCATCCGCCGGGTGGGCCTTTCCGGCCATCACGATCTGGACCGGTCTCCACGGATCGAGGAGAAGGCTCCGGAGCCGCTCCACGTCGTGAAACAGGAGCGTGGCCCGCTTGTAGGTGGCGAATCGCCGGGCGAAGCCGATCGTCAGGGTCTTCGGGCCGAGAAGGGTCCCCGCCGCCACCACCTGGCTCGGGGAGGACTCCCCGTCGGTCCACCGCTCCCGGGCGCGCATCCGCAGCTCGGTGAACAGTCGGCCTCGGCACTCCTTGTGGGCCTGCCACACCAGGTGATCGGGCAGATCCAATGCCCGTTCCCACAGGGCCGGGTCATCCTGCTGAAGTTCCCAGTCGGGGCCCAGATAGCGGTCGTACAGCCGGCGAAACGGTGGCGCCACCCAGGAAGGCACGTGAATGCCATTCGTCACGTGACCGATCGGCACCTCGTCGTCGCTCTGGGCCCCGGGCCACATCGCCCGCCACATGCGACGCGCCACCTCACCATGCCGCTCGGCCACTCCGTTCCGGGAATCCGCCATGCGGATCGCCAGGGTCGACATGTGGAAGCGTCCGTCGTCGTGCGGATGGCGGCCGAGCGCGAAGAGCTCCTCCCGGGTGAGTCCCAGCCGGTCCAGGTAGTGCTTGAAGTAGCGGTCCATGCGGTCGAGGGCGAAGGCGTCGTGTCCGGCTGCCACGGGCGTATGCGTGGTGAACACGGTCGTTTCGGCGACCTTCTCGCGTGCCTCCTCCGAGGAGAGCCCCGACTCCACGTACTCCCGGAAGCGTTCGAGCGTCATGAAGGCGGCGTGTCCCTCGTTGGCGTGCCACACATCCGGATGGATGTCGAGGGCCCGGAGCACCCTGACGCCACCGATTCCGAGCACGATCTCCTGCCGGAGCCGCATCTCGTTGTCTCCCGAGTACAGCTGGTGGGAGAGCATCCGATCCTCGGGGTGGTTGGCGTCGATGTCGGTGTCCATCAGGTAGATGGACGAGCGCCCCACGAGCAGCTCCCAGAGCCCGAGGTGCACCGTTCGCCCGTCCAGGGTGACCGTGGCGTGCGTCCCCTCCTCGCCGTTCCCCCACACCTTCCGGATCGCCATCGAGTCCGGGTCGAACGGCTCCTCGATCGCCAGCTGCCGCCCCTCCTCGGTCATCCGCTGGCGGAAGTATCCCTTCTGGTAGAAGAGACCTACGCCGACGAGCGGGATTCCGAGGTCGCTGGCTTCCTTGAAGTGATCCCCGGCCAGGATCCCGAGGCCGCCCGAGTAGATCGGGATCGAGGCGTGCACCCCGAACTCGGCGCAGAAATAGGCAATCCCTCCCGAGGCCAGGTCGCCGTACGTCTCCCGGTACCAGCTTCGCCGCTGCTCCAGCACCGCATCGAACTCGGCGATGACGGCATCGTACTCGCGCAGGAACACCGGATCTCGCGCGACATCCGAGAGCCGATCGGGGTCGACCCGGCGCAACAGATCGACGGCGTTCTTGCCGGAGAGGGCCCACAGGGTGGGATCGAGACGCTGAAACAGACCCCGGGCGTCCTGATGCCACGTCCACCAGAGGTTGTTGGCGAGTTGATCCAGGCGCTCGATGCGCTTGGGAAGCGGTGTTTCGGGCGTGTCGCTCATTCACCTCTGGCTCTCGAACGGGTGCCGCCGGGCGCTCGGCACGAACGGCGCCGATGCGCGACCCGGCGGGGAGGCGATGCAGCGCCCCCGCGCCGGGTTCACGGATTCAGAAGTGACAATGCTAGATGCGTGCCGCGATCTTGTCGAGGAGCACCGAGTTGGTCTCGGTGCGTCGCATGATGCCCAGCACCTCGCTCATCGCGTCCACCTCGGACATGCCGCTGAGCTCCCGCCGCATGGCATGAGAGGCAGTCAGCGCCGCGTCGGAGAGCAGCAGCTCTTCGCGCCGCGTGGCGCTCGCGTTCAGATCGATCGCCGGGAAGATCCGGCGGTCGGCCAGCTCACGGCTCAACACGAGCTCGCTGTTCCCGGTGCCCTTGAACTCCTCGAAGATGACCTGGTCCATCCGGGAGCCCGTGTCCACCAGGGCGGTGGCGATGATCGTGAGCGACCCGCCTCCCTCGGCAGGGTCGATGTAGCGGGCGCTTCCGAGGAAACGCTTCGGCTTGTCGAGGGAACCGGCGTCGAGCCCGCCCGACAGGGTCCGGCCCGTGCCATCCTCCACCGTGTTGTACGCCCGGGCGAGACGGGTGATCGAGTCCAGGATGATCACGACGTCCTGCCCCATCTCGGCCCGGCGCCGCGCCCTCTCGAGGGTGATCTCGGCCACCTGGACGTGCCGGTCGGCCGGGTAGTCGAAGCTCGAGGCCACCACCTCGCCGTAGCCGCAGGCCTCCATCTCCGTCACCTCCTCCGGCCGTTCATCGACGAGCAGAATGAAGACCGCCGACTCCGGATAGTTCTTGACGATCCCCTCGGCGATCGCCTGGAGGACCATCGTCTTCCCGGCCTTGGACGGGGCGACGATCATGGCCCGCTGCCCCTTCCCGAGCGGGCAGAACAGGTCGATGATCCGGTTGGTCGGATCCGGCGACCCTCGACGCTCGAGCCCGCATTCGAGCCGGAGCTGCTCCTTCGGATGCTGGGCCGAGAGCCGCTTGAAGTCGCGCCGATGGCCCAGCTCCTCGACCGGTATGCCGTTCACCGAGAACACCTGCTTCAGCGGCGGGCTCTTCCCCTTGCCGGGCGGATTGCCCACCTCTCCGGCGATTTCATCGCCCGAGCGGAGCTTGTGCCTGTGGATCAGGCGCTGCCCGACGTAGATGTCATCATCGCTCGGCGTGTAACTGGTGTGCTTGCGCCGGATGAACCCCGACTTTCCGCCGAGGACTTCGAGCACCCCGAGGGTTCCTTCGTTCGTCAATGGATTTCCGTTCGTTGCTGATCGACCCGCGCAGCCAGGCCACGAGCCAGGGAAAATCGACCACACCGTCCGCCGCCCGACCATGAGGATCGAAACAGAAGCAGCATGGAGCTACCTGAGACCCGGCGGACCTGAGGGGGATCCCCGGCGGAGCCGCGGGTCGGCTCGGTCGGGCCCGCTCACGTGCGGAGCTCGACCTCGACCGAGGCCTGTATCATAGCACTCTGACCGGTGGAATCAACCTTCGGTCATCGGGCAACCTAGAAGAGCAGCCGGTACGTCAACCTCAGATCGATGCCTGGCAGGGGCGCGATGTCCTTGAGGAGCGACACGTGATTGCGCGCCTCTTCGTCGAGCAGGTTGGTTCCACGCAGCGTCAGCTCGTGCACCAGATTCCCGGAGAAGAAGGTGTAGCCGACGGATGCGTTGAGGAACGTGTACCCCGGCGTGGTCGTTTCGTAGGCCGCGACCCGCGTCTGCTCTTCGGTACGTCTCAGCTCGACTGACGCCTGCCAGCGGTCGATCTCCCACACGGCCCCTCCTCCCCATCGAAGCGGAGGGATGTAAGGAAGCGGCTGATCGGTCTCGGTCTGCTCGGCCCACACGTAGTCGCTGAAGCCCGTGAGCGCGAGGTGATTCCCGGGCCTGTGGAGAATCGACACCGTCAGGCTCACCTCGAAGCCGTAGAAGAACGCGTCCTCCTGCTGATACAGGGCGACCGGGAAGCCATCCTCGATCGAGTCCGTCGGCATGAGGAAAATGAAATCGTTGAAGTCGTTCACGTACCCGGAGAGCTGCCCGGTGACCGGCCCGTCGCCCACGATCAGGGCCGCGTCGAGGCTGTTTCCGCTCTCGTTGACCAGGTTCGGGTTCCCGACCTCGTACAGCCGGGTGGCGACGTGCGGCCCATCGGAGTAGAGCTCCTCGGCCGTCGGGAGCTTGGTGGAGTGGGATACCGAGACGGTGACCGTGGCGGCGTCCGATGCGGACCAGTTGACGCCCAGGGACCCGGAGAAGCCGTCGTCGTTCCGGCTCCGGCCGTCCACGACGTCGTGCCGGTTGCCCTCCCAGCGGGCGCCGACTCCGAAGCTCACCGCCCCGACCGGGACCTCCTCGTACAGGAACAGCGCCAGCGCATCGGTCTTCGTGTCGGGCAGGAACGCCTCCTCGCCCGTGGCTTCGACGTTCTCGTAGCCGTACTGGAGCCCCACGGTGCCGGTGACCGGGCCGAGATCCGCGTGCGTGGCCTCCAACCGACCCTCGACGGAATTGCGGTCGAACTGGGTTCCCACCATCTCGCCTTCGAGCTCCTGATGCCGGTAGTCCGAGTAGCCCGCCCGCAGCTTCGCCGACCGAACCAGGGCGCCGCCGAAGCTCCAGGCTCCCTCCAGGTCGTAGCGTACCTGCTCGAGATCGATCTCCACCCCGCCGTGCGCCTCCTCCGGCGCCCCCGGCTCCTCCTCGTGCTCGTGGCCCGGCACGCCGTACCTCGTTCCGTATCCGCTCACGGCGGCGCCGAGGTAGCCCGCCGAGCCGACCCAGGACCCGCCAACCGATCCGGTCTGCGTCGACAGGGCGCTGTTCTCCAGGTATCCGAGGTCCGGATGCTCTTCGTCCGGCTCCTGTGCACCGAGGGCCACCGCGGGACCGGGGATGTTGTAGTCGTCGGTATTTCGCAGCAGGCCGCTCGCATTCCAGGCGACGTTCCCGAACGACCCGTTCACGGAGCCCCCCCCGTTCAGCTCATCGCTCACGGTGGCGCCCTGCATCTGTACGAAGCCCGACACGGCATGCTCGGAGGTCTCACGGGGAATGCGCGTATCGATCATGTTGACCGCACCACCGATCGCGGAGCTCCCATAGAGCAGCGTCGAGGGACCCCGGATGATTTCGATCTGGCCGGCCAGCATGGGCTCCACGGCCACGGCGTGATCCGGCCCGCTGGCGGAAACGTCCCCGCTTCCGATCCCCGACTCCAGAATCCGGACCCGATCGCCCTGGAGTCCCCGGATTACCGGCCGGCTCGAGCCCGGGCCGTAATAGGTGGACGTGACGCCGGGCTGCTCGGCCAGCGTCTCCCCGAGCGAGCTTCGTCCCTTCTCCACCAGGTCGCGTCCGCCGAGCACGTCGGTGGCCTGATACAACTCGGTCTGAGTGCGGGCGCTCGGGCCCACGCTGGCGATGATCGGCTCGGCGTGGAAGACCGGCTCCAGCTCTACGTCGAGCGTCACTTCGGAGCCTGCCGCGAGCGTCACACGCTCCACGGCGCGGCCGAAGCGCGGACTGTACACCTCGATCACGTAGGATCCCGGGGGGACGGTAAGCTGGAATCGTCCGTCCTCATCCGTGTCCACGTGCCGACCGAGCCCCACGACCCGGACCTCGGCGCCGACCGCGGCGTCTCCCTTCGGAGTGGTGACCTGGCCCGAGAGGACCGACGCCGACTGCTGCGCCAGCGCCGGCCGTGCGAGCGAGGCGACGATCACCCCCACGAGGACGACCGCGATCCCGAGCCTGATCAGGCTCGTTCGTATTCTGTCGTTGATCATTCTGTCTCCAAACGAATTTCGTCAGGACGGGCGCGGCGAGTCGCAGCGGCTCGTCGGAAAGCAACGAAGAACGCTCAGAGAGGAGGAGCCCGGGCCCGGGTCGATCGGACGACCTTTCGGCCGTGGAAGGCGGGTGCGGCGGCCGACTCGGACAGGTTCGATTCGGGACAGGTGAAGACCGGTACCGGAACCTGCGGCGCCTCGGCGGAGGCTCCGGCGTGCGCGCATACGGCACAGGAGTACGCCTGCGTCTGACCGCCCTCGTGCGCGTGGGCGGCGCCGGCGATCGTTCCGGACAGGAAGATCCCGACGAAGAGCAGAGCGACCAGGCGACCGGCCGAGCGACCGCTCCGCCGACCCGCCCTCCGGCCTCGCGAATCCCTGCTTTGTGGCGAGGCGCCGTACCTTCCCGTAGTCTCCACAGCTTGTACCAGGACTCAAAGCTCCCGCGTGTATCGGATCTCGGACAGGATGAGTCCGCAGGGAAGATCCCGCAAACTTCGAGACGGACACGTGTTGAGAAGATACCGGAAGGCAGGCCGGAAGATCCGCGGAATCATCGGAAGGACCGAGTTCTTCGCCGGCGCGGCGGCTCCTACCCTGCTCTGCCTCGCCGCATCGTCGGCTGTGGCCCAGGTTCCCGCTTCCGCTCGGGAGTGCCCGGCTGCGCCGGAGATACTCGTCGAGCGTCGGCTTGCGGATCGCTTCTCCCTCGAAGTCGGAGACACGCTCGCCATGGCCGGCCCCCTGACCGAGGCACCCTGTTTGGCGACCCTCTCGGGCGTGTACGAGCCTGAGGCCGATCCATCGGAGCTGGCCCGCGAGCGCCCCAAGATCATCATGCACCTTCCCGACGTCGCGCTCCTCGCCGGTCGCGAAGACGAGGTGGACCGGTTTTCCGTGCGGCTCCGAACCGACCCGGTGAGTGGCGATTCGATCGGGACCATCGGCGACGCGGGGAGCGGACCTGGTTCCGCTGCCCTTCAACGTCGGCTCGAGTCGCTGCTGCCCGGCACCCGGGTGCTGGGAGCGAGCGAGGTGGCGGACCGGGCCTCCACCACCTTCGAAGTGGTGCGGCGCTTCCACCGGGCCATCGGACTGATCACCATCACGGCCGGTGGGGTCTTCCTCGCCTGCATCATGACGCTGAAGGTGCAGGAGCGCCGTACGCAGGTGGCGGCCTTGCGGCTGGTCGGCGTCTCCCGACGGACGCTCCTGGCGTGGTTGATGCTCGAAGCGGCGTTCGTCTCCGCCGCCGGAGGGGCGATGGGCGTCGGCATCGGCTACCTGGCCTCGACCGTCATCAATGCCTTCTATCAGCGGGCCTACCAGACCACGCTGTCCTTCTCGATCGTCACGCCCGAGACCGTTCGAACCGGCCTCGTGCTCGCCGTGGTGCTCGGACTGGTCGCAGGCGGCGTGGCGGCGCTGCGACTGCTCCAGGTCGATGCCCTCGAGGAGGTCGGCCGATGAGCCGCGCGGACCGATGATGATCCTTCGCTACTCCGCTCGGGAGCTGCTGCGTCACCCGGCCCGGTCCTTCCTGGCCGTGGCCGGCGTGGCCGTGGCCTGCGCGATGCTTCTCGACATGTTGATGCTCGGCGGGGGCCTCGATTCGAGCTTCCGCAACCTCCTCACGTCCGCCGGATACGAGCTCCGTGTCTCCCCCGGCGGCACGCTCCCGTTCGACACGGGGGCCACGTTCTCGGACGCGACGCGGGTTCGGGAGATCCTTGAGGCGGATGCTTCGGTCGAAGCGGTCTCCCCCGTGCTCGCCTCCAACCTGCTCCGCGCAGGGTCGGGTGAGGCGAGAGTCTTCGCCCTGGGCGTCGACCCCGGACAGCAGGGCATCTACCGCCTGATCGAGGGCTCGGACCTCGGCGATCTCCGTCCGTCGGCGCCCGGGGACAGGGTCGATCGGATCGTGATCGGCAGACAGCTCCGGGAGGAGGGACTCCAGACCGGAGACACGATCCTTCTGAGGGTTCCCGGGAGTTTCGCGGAAGCGGGTTCGAGGGCTCGCCGCTTCGTGGTCTCGGGGGTGGGCGAATTCCTGTATGCGTCGGCCGGAGAGCGACCGGCTGCGATGGATCTCGCCGCGCTCGGCGAGCTGGCCGACCGGCCCGACGAGGCCTCCCTCATGATGGTCGACGTAGAGGATACGGCCGATCCCGACTCGGTGGCGGAGGCTTTGAGCCGGACCTTTCCCGAACTGGAGATCGCCTCCGTCGGCCAGCTGGTCGACCGGGCCGCCCAGAGGCTCTCCTACTTCCGGCAGCTGGCGGCCATTCTCGGAACCGTGAGCCTGATCGTGACGACGCTGCTCATCGGCACGATCATGGCCATCTCGATCAACGATCGGTACGGCACGATCGCGGCGCTCCGGGCGATCGGGATCTCTCGCCGATCTCTCGTCTCGGCTTTCGCCGTCGAGAGCCTGCTGCTCTGCGTCGCGGCGGCGGCGGTCGGACTGTGGCTCGGGATCGGAGTCGCCGGCCAGCTGGAGAAGATTCTCTCCGACTTCCCGGGCCTGCCGTCGGCCATCCGTTTCTTCGTCCTGGAGCCGGGCCGGGTCGCCGCCGCGGGGGGAGGTATCCTTCTGGCCGGCGTCCTCGCGGCCCTCGTCCCGGCGTGGAGGGCGATGAACGCCCCGATCGCCACCACCTTGCACCGGGAGGAGCCGTGAGCGGAGGGAACGGCGGGCTCGTCGTCGCGAAGAACGTGAGGCGGGAATACCGGCTTCGGGGTGATGTGATCGAGGCCGTGCGGGGCATCTCGCTCGACGTGAGCCCCGGAGCGTTCCTGGCCGTCGTCGGACCGAGCGGCTCGGGCAAGTCCACGCTTCTCCACCTTCTCGGCGCCGTGGACACTCCGACCACCGGTACGGTGCACCTGGACGGCACCGACGTCTCCACCATGAGCGAGCCGGAGCGGGCTCGCTTCCGGCTGCTTCACGTGGGCCTGGTGTTCCAGAGGTTTCACCTGCTTCCGATGCTGACGGCGCTCGAGAACGTCGAGCTTCCGATGGCCGAGGCGGGCATGAGCAGGAGCGAACGCCGGGAGCGCGCCGCCGGGCTTCTCGAGCGGGTGGAGCTGGGTCACCGGCTCGAGCATCGGCCGGGAGAGATGTCGGGCGGTCAGAGACAGCGCGTCGCCGTGGCGCGCGCCCTCGCGAACCGCCCCGCCCTCTTGCTGGCCGATGAACCGACCGGCGAGCTGGACCGGGTCACATCCGCCGGCATGCTGGACCTGTTCCGGTCCCTCAACGAGGAAGGGACCGCCATCGTGGTGGCCACCCATGATCTGCAGTTCGCCGCCGGCGCTCACCAGGTGCTGACCCTGGTGGACGGAAGGATCCAGGAATGATCGGGAGGCTGGTGTGGCAGTCCCTGGCCCAGCGGCCGGGCCGCTCGCTCCTGCTCCTGATCGGATACGGGCTCGGGGTCGGAGTGACCGTCGCCCTGCTCTCGATCGGCGATGCCCTGGTGGAGCAGTCGCGCGACCGCGAACTGCTTGGAGGCGGCGACCTCATCGTCGTACCCGCCGGGATCGACCTGGAAACCCTGAAGACGGGCGGCGTGAGTTCTCTGTACTTCACCATCGATCAGGCCCGCTTCCTGTACAGGGGAGTGCTCTCCGGTCCGAGATTCGCCGAAGAGATCGAGGCGGCTTCACCGTGGATCGATGATGCGCTTCTCCAGCTGCATGTCGGCGACACGGTCGTCGCGATCTCGGCGAGGGGACAGATCCCCAGCCGGGCCTCCGCGCTGGGGGTCTCCCCGGCACTCCTGGCGGGAAGCTGGGAGGACAGCGAGGCGGATCGACGGTGGCTGGCGCCGTCGGACTCGGCCCGACTGGCGGAGATCGACGCGTTTCACCTTCCCGCAGGAGCGGCGGCTGACGACTCGACGTGGGCCGAGTGGCACTACTTCAACATCCTGGCCCCGGACCGGAGCTGGTGGCTGTATCTGACCTATCTGGTGGGCGGAGACGT
Organism: Candidatus Benthicola sp.; assembly: GCF_058719085.1. NCBI lineage: Bacteria > Pseudomonadati > Gemmatimonadota > Gemmatimonadia > Candidatus Palauibacterales > Candidatus Palauibacteraceae > Candidatus Benthicola > Candidatus Benthicola sp. The sequence continues at coordinate 14,144 of NZ_JBZQEK010000003.1, read as the reverse complement.
TCCGGATGGCCGCTGGGGAGGGCAGCTTCTCGCCAACCTCGTCCGCACAGACGGCACCGAGAGGCGGTTCGAAGGCCGGATCGAGGCCGCGGACATCCGCTTCCATACCGACCGTCCCGACCTGGACCTCGGGGCGTCCCGGGTCCGCCTGACCTCCGGGGGACGATACGGGCTCCGCGCGGTGGTCCCGGCCGTAGACGGAAGGGGCGACTCGCTGACCCTCGAGCTCTCGCTGACGCCCGATCCGCACCGGTACCTCCCGCCGGTCGACGTCTCGCCGGGCGGCTTCGCCTCCGGATACGTCGTCCCGGCGCTGGGCGGCCTGGCGGAAGGACAGGTGTGCCTCGAGGCGAGGTGCACCTCGCTGGTCGATGCACCCGCGTATCACGATCACAACTGGGGCGTGTGGAGCGACGTGACCTGGGACTGGGGCGTGGCCCGAGCCGGCGACCTCTCCCTGATCTACGGCGGAGTGCGCCGATCCGGTGGCGCGATGGGCGGCCGGTTCCTGTTCGCCGTGGACAGCCTCGGTCTGAGGGGCGTGCTTCCGGTTCGCGACCTGGAGTACGCGTGGCAGGCCGGAGACGACTCGAGCGCACGGTCGGAAGCGCCGGCCGGCTTTCGTCTACGCGCCGACCGGGGAAGCGACACCGTAACGCTGGCGGTCGACGTCGATCACGTGCGGGTCACGCCGCGGGAAGCGGACGCGGCGAGGTTCTACCAGATGCGCGGTAGAACGGAGGTTCGAGGGAGACTGCTCGGGGAGGCCGTGTCGTCGACGGGCGCCGGCTTCTTCGAGACCTGGACGACCGGTTCCGAACGACTGACCCGGGCCATCGAGAGCCGGATGAACGAATCGGGCGCGGAGTTCGCAGTCGCATACCGCGACCTCGAGTCGGGAGAGGAGGTCCTCCTCGACCCGGACCTCGAGTTTCATGCGGCGAGCATGATGAAGGTGCCCGTGATGGCCCGGCTGTACCGCATGGCCGAGTCCGGTCAGTTGAGCCTCGACGGCCCCGTGCCGGTCCGGAACGACTTCACCAGCATCCTGGACGGGAGCGCGTATTCGCTCTCGCCGGAGGACGACAGTGACTCGACTCTGTACGAGCAGGTCGGGTCCGAGGTCACCGTGCGCGAGCTGGTGGACCGAATGATTACCCGTTCCTCGAATCTGGCCACGAACCTTCTCATCGAGATCGCCGAGCCCGACTCCATCGCCGTCCTCCTGGAGTCGGTCGGAGCGGACGGCATGCGAGTGCTGCGGGGAGTCGAAGACATCCCGGCGTATCGGGCCGGGCTGAACAACACGACGACGGCGCGGGGACTGCTCGAGCTTTACACGGCACTGGGTCGAGGGGAGCTCGCGGGCCCGGCGGCCACGGAAGCGATGATTGACATCCTGTCGGAGCAGGAATTCAACGATGCGATCCCGGCCGGTCTTCCGCCCGGGGTTCCCGTGGCGCACAAGACGGGGTGGATCACCGCCGTGGACCACGACGGCGGCATCGTGCTTCCCCCCGGAGGATCCCCCTACGTACTGGTCGTGCTCACGCGTGGCGTGGACGATGAGCGGGTGACCCGGCGGGCAGCGGCGGACGTGAGTCGGATCATCTGGGACCACCGGCAGGAGATCGCGGTCGACGACTGAGGCGGTCGCAGGCCGGCGACCCGGGGTTCGTCGGCGGCTCAGTCCACCACGAGCACCGCGCTTCCGTCGATCCGGTCCTCCTTCAGCCGGATCAGCGCTTCATTCGCCTGCTCGAGCGGGAACCGCGTCACCCGGGCGCGCACCGGCACGGCCGCCGCCTCCCTGAGCAGACCCCGACCGTCTTCCCGGGTGTTGGCTTCCACGCTCCGCAGGTTCTTCTCGTGGAACAGGTGCTTCTCGTAGTCGAGCGCCGGAACCACTGACATGTAGATGCCCGCCATCGCCACCGTTCCGCCCTTTCGGACCGCTTCGAGCGCCTCCGGCACGATCTCTCCCGCCGGCGCGAAGATGATCGCGCTGTCCACGGCCTCGGGCGGCTTTTCGCCTGCCTCGCCTACCCAGCACGCCCCCAGCTGCCGCGCGAGCTGCCGGTGACTGTCCCCGCGCGAGACCACGTAGACCTCATGACCCCGATGCAGCGCGATCTGGATGACCACGCTGGCCGAGGAGCCGAAACCGTACAGGGCGAGCTTCCCACCCGGGGGGACCGCGGCACGTTCCAGCGCCCGGTATCCGATGATCCCGGCGCACAGCAGGGGCGCCGCCTGGATTTCATCGTACCCTTCCGGGATCCGGTACGCGTAGGCCTCCGGAACCAGCGCCAGCTCCGCGTACCCTCCGTGCGCGTGGTAGCCGGTGTAGCGCGAGTCGGGACACAGGTTTTCGTTTCCTCCCTCGCAGTACTCGCATGTGCCGCAGGTACTCCTGAGCCAGGCGATTCCCACACGGTCCCCGACCGAGAAGCGGCTCGCATCCGGCCCGAGCGCGTCGACCTCGCCCACGATCTGGTGACCCGGGATGATGGGCAGGGTGTGCTCGGGCAGATCGCCCTCCACGACGTGCAGATCCGTGCGGCAGACACCGCACGCTCGTACTCGCACCCGGATCTCACCCGGACCCGGCTCCGGATCGGGTAAGTCGACCAGGCGCAGCGGCCGCTCCTCCACGGGAGCGATCTGCTCGAGGACCATGGCTCTCATCGCTCCGCCTCCAGCCAGAGTTGCGGTGGGCGAACAGCGCAGACTGGAAAGCTATGCCTCCGGGCGCCGGGATGGGAGCGACCCGCGAAGCGTGTCAGAAGATTCCGAACAGCAGCGATGCGGTGAGCACGTCCCGGGAGGCCACCGTGTACTCGGCGTTCACCCCGACTGGCCCGAGCGCCAGCGTCGCGCCCAGCTTCAGCGTCTCGCGGTTCGGGGTCTCCTGGGTGAACTCGACCTTCTGGAGCTCGACCGGCACATCGGCGGCGATGTCGGGCTCGAACTCGTAGGAGATGTCGAGGTTCGCGGTCTCGAGGGTGCCCGCCCCGTACAGCGTGAGCACCGAGAGCTTCTTGCTGGCGATCAGTGAGAACTGGGTGGAGTTCGCGTCCAGGTAGTCCCCGACCTGGAAGTGCTGGAAACCGAAGGCCACCGCCAGGTGGAGCGGGGGGGTGTTCCAGATCCACTGGTCGATCGAGTGCTTGATGGCCCCACCGACCATGGAGATCGATCCCACGTCATCGCTCGGGGTGAAGCTCGGGATGAAGCGAACGACGATCTCCGTCCCGAGAGGGATTCCGATCGCCCCCTGGACCGCCGCATACGGAGCGATCGGGATGTCGTAGCCTTCCGGAAACCGGATGTCGTAATCGGCCGGGTTTTCGCCGACGGCGATCAGGGAGTCCCGGAACTCTCCCTGCGGAGCGAGAACGATTCCCTGGCCCACGCCGGTGACGGTCGGCGAGACGAGGGACGACCCACCGGCCGGACCGTAGGGATCGAAGAACGTGCGCCCCTCGATCACGACGGAGTCCGGAAGTACGGGATTGAACGTGTCCAGGTCCGTCGGGACGAACGAGCCCATGACCCGAAACCCGATGTCGAAGCCGAGCACATCGTGCACGGCGGCGGTGTGGTAGAAGCCCGAGTTCAGCGCGGCCGCGAGTCCGGTCGAGAGCGGGCCGATGTACAGCTTCCCGTTCGCCTCGTTCAGGCTGCTGAGGGACTCGGACACGTCCTGGGCCTGCGCCCCGGTCGGCATCCCGAAGAGGCAGGCGATGGCCATGAGCCGAATGATCCTGTCCCGAAGGCGGCGAGGCTGTGCGTCCATCGACTCGATCCTGTCCGTTTTGCGGTTCTGGTCTGGAGATTCCCTTCGATCGTCTCGGACGAGAATCTTCGTCGGCCCGGAAGAGGAAGCAGGAGCCGCGCCAGCCGGCGCCCCGTGGCTAAGGAGGTTTCGGTCGAACCGATCGGTCCGTCCTATTGCATTGCCAGAGCGCCCGTTGCGCAGGTTCGCTGCGACCGCGAGGAATGGGAACCGGCCCCATGGAGGCCCGGGGCTGACCTGCCCTCCGACCGCACGGTCCTGCAATCGTTGCAGATCGCGGGGAACGATCCGCTCTGGCCGGCTCGCCTACCCTGGAGAGGCGGCGAGAACGGGTAGCGCTGCGCGGCCCGTCGCTCCGGCTGCGGCGCGGAGATCCGTCGGCACGCCGGTCAGGCGGGCCGGAACGAGGCTTCCCGGGTGGACCGGCGAGCCCGCGAGGCGGACTCGGAGATAGTCGCCCGTCAGACCGTTCGTCTCCGTCTCCACGGCGACCAGGGCGTGACCACCTGAACGAGCTTCGGCGTAGGCCGTGCCCTTCTCGACCCCGAGCTCCCGCAGCTCGCGGGAACGCTCGGCCGCCAGATGGGCCGGTACGGGGTTCGGAAGGCCGGCCGCGGGCGTGCCCTCGCGGGAGGAGTAGGGAAACACGTGCAGGTAGGTGTAGGGAAGCTCCTCGACCAGCGCCCGGGTCAGGGCATGGTCCGTGTCGCTCTCACCGGGAAACCCGGTGATGATGTCGGCGCCCAGGCCCAGGGGCTGCACGCGATCCGCGATCTCGAGGACCCGCCTCCGATATTGCTCCCGTGTGTGCCACCGTCGCATTCGCCGCAGCACCGCATCGCTGCCGCTCTGAAGCGGCAGGTGCAGGTGGGGCGCCAGCATGCCGCCGGAGGATTCGAGGAGCGCCAGAAGCTCCCCGTCGATCTCGGTGGCCTCGATCGAGCCGAGCCGGAACCGAACCCCGGGCACCCCCTCGAGCAGCTCGCGGCACAGCCGGGCGAGCGTATCCGGGGCCGGAAGGTCTCGTCCGTAATGACCGATGTGGATACCGGTCAGGACGATCTCGCCGTGCTTTCGCGACAGCAGGCGGGCCTCGTCGATCAGCTCGGCGGGCGGGCGCGAGCGGCTCACGCCGCGGGCGATCCGGGTGGCGCAAAACGAGCAGCGGCGATCGCACCCGTCCTGGATCTTCATCCACCCGCGGCTTCCGCGCCGGTTCGCCGCCAGCAGCACCCCACCGATCGGCTCTTCGTCGGCGTCCGCGAGGGCGGCCTCCGGCGCCACCTCCAGCGCGACCGAAACCGGGTCCTGGCCTTCGACCACGGCAGTCACTTCGCCCATGGCACGGTACTCCTCGGCTCGCAGGGCGGAGGAACAGCCGGCTACCACGATGCGGAGGTCCGGGTACCGACGATGCAGCCGCCGGATCATGCGGCGGGCCGAGCGATCGGCCTGATCGGTCACGGTACACGTGTTGAGAACGGCCGTCGTGGCCGAGTCCGGAACGTCACAGGTGACGGCGCCGCGGCTCTCCAGCTCCTGGCGCATGCGCTCCGTGTCGTACTGGTTCGCCTTGCAGCCGAACGTATGATACCAGACTGCTGCTCTCATCGGACTCCTCGTCGAGTAGCGGACGAAATGCGTCGCGAGGGCGTGTTGCGCAACTCGCCGGTTTCAACCATTCCTGTTTCATAGCCATCCAACCCTCCCGATGAATGCGAGCATCGCACTGGCCATGACCACCGGCGGCGACGACTCGGCCGCGAACCGCGACATCGACGACGTCCGCCTCGCGGCGGCCGGCGACGTGGCGGCCTTCGAGCGCCTGTATCGCAGGCACGTGGCGAGGGTGCACTCGCTCGCCGCCCGCATGCTCGACGACGAGCTGGCCGATGAAGTCACGCAGGACGTCTTCGTCCGCGTGTGGCGGAAGCTCGGGACGTTCCGGGGCGACTCGGCTTTCACGACGTGGCTTCACCGCGTCGCCGTCAACCTGGTTCTCGGACGCCGTAAGAAGCTCGGGATTCGACGCGAACGGCAGCACCCCGATTCGGAGGCGGTGATCGAGAAGGCGTCGGGCCCCGACCCGCGGCCAGCCATGGGCGCCGAGTTCGAGGCCGGCATGAAGCGTCTTCCAGACGGCGCCCGCGAGGTATTCGTTCTCCACGACATCGAGGGTTTCAAGCATCGTGAAATCGCAGAAATGCTCGGGGTCACCACAGGAACGACGAAGGCGCAGCTGCACCGGGCCCGCATGCTGCTGCGCGAGTACGTGAGCCTTTGAACCGGAGCCGGCGGGCGAGGTGTGAGGGCGGCGGAATCCGGCCCTTTCAACCTTCGGCCGTCTCCCGGGATCGAATCCTGTGCGGGAGAAACCGCACGCTGGAAGACTGAAACCGCGCAACGAGTGCGATCGAAGGACGATACGATGATCGACTGGACCGAAAAACTCTCGGAGTACCTGGACGACGAGCTCTCCGGGGAAGAGCGGGCGCAGCTCGACGCGGCCCTCGAGGGGGACGCGGAGCTTCGGCAGATCCTGGAAGGGCTTCGGGCGGTTCGCGACCGGGCCGCCTCGCTGCCGAGGCGCGAGCCCCGATCCGACCTGTGGCCCGGTGTCGAGGCACGCATACGGCAAGACCGGGTCGACGACGTCGTTCCGATCGCAGCGGGTCGAGAGCGGCGGCGATTCTCCTTCACCGTTCCTCAGCTCGCGGCGGCGGCAGCGGCGTTTCTGATCGTCGGAGGCGGGACGGCCTGGGTGGCGACGGGACTCCGGTACGGATCGTCTGAGACCGGAGCGCCTGTCACCGCGGTTCGGCCGGCAACCGGCCCCTCGCAGTCCGATGCGGCTCTCGCGGCGGCGGCGGACGCCACGGCCAGCAGCTCCTCATCGTTCTCGTACGAGGAAACGATCCGGGAGCTCGAGCAGAAGGTGGAAATCGGACGGGGCCAGCTGAGTCCCGAGACCGTGGAAGCGCTCGAGACCAGCCTGGCCACCATCGACCGGGCGATCGCTCGGGCCCGGGAAGCGCTCGAGGCGGACCCGGCGAACATCTACTTGAATCGGCACCTCGCCGAAGCGCGCACGCGGAAGCTGCAGATCCTGCAGCAAGCAGCGCTGCTGGCGATTTCGTGAGGCTCGGATAGCGGTTTGAACGATCGCGACGGTCACGTCGCGGGATTCTCATAGGGAAGAAGGGGAGGGATCCGATGATAGCGCACCTGACAGCCCTGATGCTGGCCGCCGCGGCTCCGGCGCAGCAGGCGGCGGACACCACCTTCGCGGTGCAAGCCGACGGCCGGCTGGAGATCACGCAGATCGAGGGCGTGATACGGATCTCGGCATGGGACCGGGCCGAGATGCGGGTCGTCGCGAGCTACGACGAGGAGGAAGGTCGTCTCGAGGTCCGACAGTCCGGCGGCGCGGTCCACGTGTCGGCCAAGGGAGAGTGGGGCGAGCCGGTGTACGCCGAGTTCGACATCACGGTCCCGAGACGCATGGCACTCGAGATGAGCGGTGCCGAGCTCGAGGTGAGCATCGACGGATCCGAGGGTGACGTCCAGGTCAGCACCGCCGAGGGCGACATTTCCCTCTCCGGCGGCTCGGGCAACGTCGCGCTGAACGCGGTGGACGGCACCGTGACCGTGAGCGGCGCTTCGGGCAAGATCGCGATCAATGCGGTCGACGGGGACATCTCCGTGACCCGGGCGAACGGCGCCGTCACGGCCACAGCCGTCGACGGCAGCGTCGTGTTGCAGGAGATCACCTCGGACAACATCAGCGTGAACGCGGTGGACGGCGACATCACCTATCGGGGCACGATTTCCGACGGAGGACGCTACGTGCTGTCCACGCACGATGGCGACCTCGACATCGTCATCCCGGACGGGTCGAACGCAAGAATCTCGATCGACACGTTCAGCGGTGACCTGGAGACCGACTTCCCGGTCCAGTTCGAAGGCGATTTCGGCAAGAAGCGGATCTCCTTCACCGTGGGAACCGGAAAGGCCCTGGTCGAGCTGTCCGCCTTCGACGGCACGATCTCACTGAAGAAGCCATAGAGGAGGTTCGATGATGAAGACGATGGGAGCGGTCGCACTGGCGGCCGCGGGGCTCATGAGCCTGACGGGATCGCTCGAGTCCCCGCTGGCGGGAGACCTCTTCGAGGCGACGCCGGGGGTGCAGCAGGCGCAGGACTGGGACTGGCAGGGATCCGTGGATCGGGGCGACGCGATCGAGATCAAGGGCGTCAACGGGGCCATCAAGGCAACGGGGGCCTCCGGATCCCAGGTCGTGGTCAACGCGGTCAAGAAGGGCAAGGATGACGATCCGGCCGACGTTCGGATCGAGGTCGTGGAGCATTCGGGTGGCGTGACGATCTGCGCCGTCTATCCGGACGCGGGCGGGAAGAAGAACGAGTGCGCCCCGGGTGACGGTGGTCGTCTGTCCAGCAAGGACAACGACGTGCAGGTGAACTTCACGGTTCAGGTTCCCGACGGTGTTCGTCTGGTGGCCACCACCGTCAACGGAGGCATCGAAGCCGGGGACCTTCAGGCCGACGCCTCTGCGACGACCGTGAATGGAGACATCAGGATTACCTCATCCGGAATCGTGAAGGCCCGCACGGTCAACGGGTCGATCCAGGCCTCGATGGGCCGCGCCGACTGGAACGGCACGCTCGACTTCAACACGGTGAACGGGAGCATCACGGTTCGGCTGCCGGACGACGTCAGCACCGACGTGTCCGCTTCGACGGTGAACGGGAGCCTGGATACGGACTTTCCGCTCACGGTCCAGGGCAAGTTCTCGATGAAGAACATGCGGGGAACGATCGGTGGTGGTGGCCGTGACCTGGAGATGGAAACGGTGAACGGCTCGATCCACCTGAAGCGGGGAGGCTGACCGCCCTCTCCCGTCAGGCCGGAGAAGATACTAGCGAAAGCGCCGCCTCAACCGGGCGGCGCTTCGCTTTCCAGGTCGCCGAGCAGGGCCAGCGTGTTGGATTCGATCCGCCGCAGCGCTTTCCGCAGCGTCTCCAGCTCCTGCTTGTCCAATCCCTCGTAGAGCCGGTCCCGCGTCCGCGCCGCCATCGGAGCGGTGCTCGCCACGACCTCGCGGGCTCTCGACGTCAGATGGATGCGGGTCTTCCGGCGGTCGTCCGGATCGGCCCGGCGAGCCACCAGCCCTCGTTGTTCCATTCCCGAGAGGATGCGGCTGATGTTCGGCCGATCGCGATAGGTCGCCTCGGCGAGCTCGGACTGGTACTGCCCGTCCCGCGCGACGAGCCTCGTCATGACGGTCCACATCTCCGGCGTGATCTCGGCATCCTCCTCCTGCATCAGCCTCAGGAAGAGCACGCGGAGGAGACGCGCCGTTCGCTGGATCAGCCAGGCGGGCGCGTCGTCCGACCGGGTCGTGCGGAGCAGGCCCTCACCGTCGGTCGCCCGCTGATGCTCGTGTTGATTGGTCATCCCGCAAGGTGCGGGCCGATAGTTGCGTGCGCAAGCATCTGTCCGTTGCCGACGCACCACATCATCCGGATGGAGAGGACTCGCGAAGATGGCGCGGAAATATGCAGGTCTTCGCTTGCTCCGAAGCGTCAGGACCCCGGAGGCGGTGGAGGCGGCCTGCCCTCACCGGGTCGGGCGGCCGCGGGAGCCGGCTTCCCCTTTTCCACCCACTCGGCCTGCACCGCCGCCATACGCTCGGGCGTGTCCGCGAGGCGGGGAACGTCCTGAATCACGTCGCCCCAGTCCTTCAGCAGCTTGCCGTACGCCGCCATGGCCGCCCGAGGCTTGCCGAGCAATTCGTACACGCGGCCCTTGAGGTAGAGGATGGTGTGGAACTCGATCGGATAGAGCCGGTCCGAGTCCTTCACGTACAGCCGGTCCGCGGCCTCGACGAGGTTGAGCGCGGTCTCTCCGCGGCCCAGGTCGAGGAGCGTCCATACGGAACTGTTGATCCGGGACACCCCGCTGGACGGGTCGAGCAGCCCGTCCACCCACAGGGCGCTCTCACGCCCGGAGGCCTCGATTTCCGGGAGCCCTTCGCGCACCCCGACGGCCTCCGCGCGGCCGTAGGCCGACGTCGCCCGGTCGAATCGGCCTTCCCAGGCCCAGGCGTCTCCGATCAGCAGTTCCGCCTCCGCTTCGACGACCGGGTTCTCGCTGGCCGTGTAGCTTCTCATCTCCTCGCGGGCCCCGGCCGGATCGTTGGCCCTCAGGTACGTGCGTGCGAGACGGTCCAGGAGGTCCGTGTTCGCGGGCTCGATCTCGAGCCCCCTGCGATAGGCGGTTCTGGCGCCTTCGAACTCTCCGGCCATCTCCATCAGCTGCCCCGCGCCCGCCTGCGCGGCCAGCGGGTCGTCCTCCAGGTTCATGTACTTCACGATCAGGCTGTCGGCGGCGGCCGTGTCCCCCTGCACGATGGCGATGCGCGCGAGCCGACCGACCGCGGGTGCCTCACCCGGAGCGATCTGGATGATCTCCTCGAGCGTTCTCCGCGCCTCCTCCTCTCGTCCGGGCATCATTTCGAGCATGTCGACGAGCCTGTAGCGCACGTCGAGGCTGTCGCTGTCGAGCCGATTCCATGCCGAGCGCACCCCGGCCTGGTATTCCCGCAGTTTGCCGAGGTCCCCGGTCAGCTCGAACGGCGACTTCTCGGGCGCCGCGGCCATCTGATACTCGGCGCCCTGAACGAGCCGGGACGCGAGTCGCTCCGCTACCGTATCGGCCAGCGCGAACACGTCCGACCCTCGGGCGCGTTCTGCGGCGATGATCGTCCCGTCCGTCAGGTCGATGAGCTGAGCGTCGAGAGCCATGTCCTCCGGCGAGCCGAGAATCGTGCCGTGCACCATCGTGCGCGCCCCCGAACGGGACGCGATGTCGATCGCGCGCTCCTGGGGAATCCGATCCGTCTCGGAATGGCCTTCCTGCCTGAGGAGCTCGAACAGACGCTGCGGGCTCACGACCCGGAGGGCCCCGGTCTGAGCGAGGTTCGTGGTCAGCATGTCCGACATCCCGGGGCCGAGCCAGTCGAGGCTGTCGATCCCGGTGCTGTTCACGAAGGGCAGCACGGCCACGGACCGCTCGCCGAGATCGGTCGTGGCCGCAGGAATTGCTGCCGTGCCCTGAGTTCCCGGATCCGTTCGGGCCGGGTCCACCGCCGCCGTGCTCAGGCGGAACGTGCCGACCGCGGCCAGGACCGCGAGGGTGAGCAGCAGTGAGGCCTCGGTCTTCTGCACCTGCTGCTTTCCGGGCTCACCATGATACCAGGCGATGATGAGGGCGGCTGGAAACCCGAGCACGATGAGCAGAACGGCCACGTCGAGCACGGTCCGGGACCAGCCGTAGTTGTCCACGAAGAAGCCGATGGCTTCCATGGCCGCCCAGGCGCCGCCCAGATACAGGAAGGCCGTCCTGAAGATGTGCTTTTCCCTCAGCCTTTCGAACCAGCTCATCGAACCTCGGTGCTTTGACGCCGACCCTGCCCCGGAGATGGGACGCCCCGGGGCCATCGACTATTCCTTCGACCCGTGGGCCGCCTGCGGGCCCCTCGGGAGATCGGTCTGTACACTATTTGACACACGAACGGCGCGATGGGATGACTCGTTGGCCGTGGCCACTGTGATCGATACACAATATACATTCGTGGGATCCACCGAACGGAGGCGTGATTGACGGACTCGGCGATCGACAGAGGCGAGGGCTCCGCGCAGCCGGAGTCGACGGCCACCGGGAGCGACCTCCAGATCGGACGCTCGCTGGGTTTGCGGACCACGCAGCTCGGTTCCGCTTTCGAGCGCGAGCGACACGCCCAGCTGTGGCACCGCACCCGGCTCGTCCTGGGCATCGGACTCGCCATCAACGCGCTGATGTGGCTGGTGACCCTGGTGGCCCCGGTCGCCGAACCCGTGACGACGTTCGGTGCGTGGGATTGGAAGAACTGGCTCGATCTCCTGTACCCGGCGTCCTTCGCCGCCGGTCTGGCCTGGATGTACCTGTTGCGGCCGGGCGTGCGCGGGCTGCAGCTGGTCGCTCTCGTGGTCATCGCCGCGAACGTGGTCGCCTCGTTGATCCAGGTCTCCCTCTCGCGCCCCGACCTGATTCCCGGCTTCGGGATCGCCCTCGCCCTATTCGTGCCCGCCGCCTTCATCCCCTGGCGGCTGAGCTACCAGGTGACGCTCGCTGCCATCACCTTCGTTGCGGCGATCACGGCTCCGGCCGTGAGTTATCTCCTGGTGCCCGCGCTTCAGGACTTCTGGACCGACGGGGCGGCCCGCACGTTCGGAGAGCAGCTGCTCATGAACGGGGTCGGCACGCTTCTGCTCGGCGCCACGTCGGTCTTCGTCACCCGGACCCTGTACGGGTTGCGGAAGACCGCTTTCCGGGCCAAGCGGCTCGGCAACTACGTGCTCCACAAGGAGCTGGGCGAGGGAGGGATGGGCCGGGTCTACGTGGCCGAGCACGCCCTCATGTGCCGCCCCAGCGCCGTCAAGGTGCTCAAGACGAGCGGCACGGCGGACAAGCTGGCTCTCGCCCGGTTCGAACGGGAAGTACGGCTCTCCTCCAGCCTTTCGCACCCGAACACGATCACCATCTTCGATTTCGGGCGCGCGGGCGAGGATACGTTCTACTACGCCATGGAGTATCTCGAGGGCATGGACCTCGAGCGCTTCGTGAAGCGCTTCGGGCCGATCCCGGCCAGCCGCACCGTGTTTCTTCTCCTCCAGGTCACGGGACCGCTGGCCGAAGCACACGAGCGGGGCATCGTGCACCGGGACCTCAAGCCCTCGAACATCTTCCTCACCATGCGCGGCGGGCTGTACGACTTCGTCAAGGTGCTGGACTTCGGACTGGCGAAGCGGATCCAGGGAGAGGACACTCCCTCGGAGCTGACGCAGACGGGCGTCGTGTTCGGCACGCCGCGATATCTCGCGCCGGAGACGGTATACGGAACCGCCGGCGTCGGCCCTCGCGCCGATATCTACGCGTTCGGCGCCGTCGCCTACTGGATGCTGACCGGACGTCCTCCGTTCGAGGCCGACACGGCCGTCGCCCTGATGATCGACCACGTGAAGACCGTGCCGCGGCGTCCCTCGGAGATCTGCGAGGTCCCCATTCCGGAGGAACTGGACGACGTGGTGATGAGGTGCCTCGAGAAGGACCCGGATGATCGCTTTCAGTCGATCGCGGAGCTCGAGGACGCGTTGCGGGCGGTTCCGGAACCCTTCCCGTGGACCCGCACGCGGGCCGCCAGGTGGTGGCAGCTGCACATGACGGACGACGAGGTGGTGCGCGACTGCTTCTGTCCGCCGGTCGAGGACCTGGTGTTCGACAGCGACGACTATTCGGAGCTGGAGATGGCGGGGGTGTAGAGTACGGCGCCCTGTCGGTGCCCGGACGGCCGACACCGAAGGCAGATGAGCCGAGCCCCGCCCCGGACGGATCCGGGAGCGGGGCTCAGTCAGATCCCCAGATCTCGATCAGTTGGAGTAGAAGCGCAACTCCAGATTCTTAAGGCCGTGGTTGTCGTAGTTCCAGAAGTAGTTCTCGAAGCAGCGATCGAACAAGTAGATGTCGTACGTGTCCGGCTTGCCGTCTTCTGATTTGGGACCCGGATCGATGCACGCGGCGAGTTCAGGATCGCCGATGTTGTTCCCATAACCATCATCGATGAAGTCATCAACGGTGATCGTCATGTAGAGTAGTGCATCGTGCACCGGCACGGCCTTGAACGCCGACTGCTTGCTCAGCGTAATGCCGTTGCTGCCGCACCAGATATCATCGGACCCGTCGAAACCAGTACCGGTCTCGTCCGCGCACGTCGTGATCGTCGCGGATCCACTACCAGCCTTCGCCCGCGCCCAAATCGCGTAGCGTGGGGTGCACGAGTCCGTGCTGTCCACCCCTTCACACGGATCGGGAATCCCGAACAAAGCACCATCGCTGTCCGTCGCGTTTGCGTCGATCACTCCAAAGCCGTCGGCATTGTCAACACGCCAAGCCTCACAACGGGGATCCTGGCTGTCGTTCAGCCCGTCGGTGCTGTTGCACAGGTAGATCTTGTTCACATCGGAGTTCTTCAGGTGGTTGTTCTTGCCACCGGGGCTCGTGACTTCACCGCCACCCTCGAGCATGACGAAGATCCGCCGGCCGTTGTTGTTGTCCATGTCGGCGGTCTTGCCCTGAGGAACGCCCAGGATGTTGAGCTTGTAGTCGAACTGCGTGGCCGGGTAGCCGTTTCCGAGCTTGTCCGGCTTGAAGGCCGCTGCCTGCTGCTCCGGCTCCGTCGGCTGGTCGTCGCACGCCGCGAGCGAGATCGCGACGACGGCGGCGAGGC
>NZ_JBZQEK010000002.1:0-7552 GCF_058719085.1 Candidatus Benthicola sp. | reverse complement strand
TCAGCTCCTGGTAGCCCGCGATCTCCACCGACGACCACGACTGCTCCAGCCCCGGATTGTTCCGCTCCGCCAGACGCAACGCCTGCTCCAGCGTCACCTGCCGCGCCGCCTCCTGCCCCCGCAACCCCGACGCCAACGCCAGAATCGGAGCCAGCCCCATCACCACCCTCATGCAGGTTCGCATCGTCAGCCTCTTGGTATGTCGCTCCATTGCGTCCCGTATCCCGTTCTACTCTGGTTAGACTCCGCTCCCGACCGTTCGAATCCGCGCGCCCCGGGGCGGATTCAACCGCAGCTTCAACCGCAGCAGGCGCGCGTGGGCGGGAACTCGCTCGTCGTTCGTTTCTGGAGAGGTCAGCCGGATCCGTCCCCGTCTTCCTCGGAGCGCCGCCGGCCTTCCTGTTCTTCCAGAAGAGCCCGATATCGCTCGACCTGCTCGGGCGTGAGGATGGCCTCGATACGCGCTCGCGCCGAGTCCACGACGGCGTCCCATTCGGGACGCACCTGGTCGAAGACGTCGGACATCCGCTCACGCGTCTCGACCAGGATCGGGTCGATCTGCTCCTGCTGTTCCGGCGTGATGCCCAGGTCATCCGCGAAGCGCTCGATGGTGGTGCGCCGCTCCCGGCGATCGTCCCTGTCCCTGTCGGAACCGTAGTGAACCGTGTAGCGCTCGGCGGCCAGCCCCACGGCGAGGCCGGCTACGAACATGAGCGCGAGAAGGAACGCGGCGCGGCCGCGGCTGGCCCGAATCATGGGGCCTCCGGCTCGTAGAGCACGTTCATCACGGCGTCCAGATCAGGAACGGTATCACGGCCGAAGGTCTGCGGAACCGGCTCACCGGGGTGTACGAGCTCCTCAAGTGCCGGCGCCGTGGCCACGGTTTCAGAAAACTCGGCATTTCCGGCATGCCGAAGGGCCAGGCCGGCGAAGATGAGCGTCACGGCGGCGGCGATGGGGCTCAGGATGGCGGCCCAGTCCGACACCGCATCGATCCAGGAGTCCCTCCGCGACGCCAGAATGGGGCGGGCTTCGTCCAGAATCGCCCGCCGCATCCTTGCCTTCGTGAGATCATCCGGGACCAGGGCCCGAATCCAGGCCGGCCACGTATTCTTGTTCATTCCCTTACTCCGTTGACTCCCTCTCCCGCCCGGCCGACTCTCCGTCCGAGCCGATCAGCCGGCGCAGGGAGCGCCTCGCGTGGTGCACGTGAGCCCTGGACGTGCCGACCGCGATGCCCAAGACATCGGCGATCTCCTGATGGCTGTATCCCTCCAGGTCGTACAACGTGACCGCGAGACGCTGCATTTCGGGCAGCTCTGCCAGGGCGACCAGCACCTTCTCTCGCGTCAACTCCTGCTGGAGGTCTTTCTCCGGGTCGCGGCCGCCCGCCGCGGACACCGGGATCTCGTCATGGCTCCTGAGCGACTCGCGTCGCCTGAGGTTCAGGCACGTGGATCTCAACACCCGGTAGAACCACGGTCCGAACGGACTTCCCGGCTTCAACTGGTCGATCCGCTCGAGAGCCCGTATGAAGGCGCTCTGAACCGCGTCTTCCGCGTCGTGCGCGTTCCGCAGCACGGACAGCGCCGTCGCGTACGCCGACGCCAGGTATCGATCGACCAGCGTGCCGAACGCGGTCTCGTCCCCGTTCTGCACGGCGCGCACGAGAACCTGCTCTTCCGCCAGGTCGGCCGGCGATCTCATGCCGCCTCTCCGTCCGGGCCTCGCGCGGCAACTTCGGCCACGCCCGGAGCCCTGGGTCGTCGTGCTCGCACCACTCTAAACACGCCTCTCTCGTTCGGCGTTGCACATGGGACAGGCCGGATGCTAGGAACTCCCCCGGGACCTCGGCAAGCGCCCGCGAAGGGTCGTCGCGGACTCGGGCAGGGCGACGGGAGGCCGGCGGTCCTCCTGCCGCGGACCGTCGCGTTTTCCTTGCTCGCCGCGAAGACCACCCGCATCTTCCCCCGGCGGCTGTGGCTGCCGTCGATGTCTGACCCCCTGGGAAAGTGAAGAGAATGTGACGGACGCACAGGAAGGCCGCCCGTTGGATCTCGCTGCGCGCACCCTGGTCGAGGAGAGGGTGAGGGCCCTGAGGCGCCGCGTGAAGCGGGACCTGGATCCCGACGATCTGGTTCTCCGGCCCACCTCCCCCGCCGCCCGACGACACCTGTTCGAGGAAGCGACCGAGCTCTATTGGAACGAGCTGAACTGGGAGCAGCTCACGCACGAGGAGCTCGTGGGTGAGGGAGAGCTCACGGAGATGGTGTTTCCGGGGTTGCTCGCCCTCGTGGATGCGTGGCTTCCGAGGGCGGACAACGGCGAGCCGGACCGGGACCGCGAGCACCGGGATGTGGCACACGACTTTCTTCTGTGGCTGGCCGGTCGGCTGGTCGAGTTGCGGGTGCAGCGGCCGGAGGACGAGACGGATCGGGACACGCGCAAGCGCGAGATCCAGGTGACGGATGAGCTGATCGACCTGGTGACGTACCGGTTGTATTGCATCTCGGAAGGGGAAATCGAGACACTGAGCTGATGACGGGCCGGCACTCGACCCCGCGTGCCCGCGGGCCCCGCCGTCCGTGAGCGGACGGGGATCGTCGGAGGTGGCCGCCCGTAGCCAACCCGGGAAGGGAATACCGTGAGAACGATCGTGTGCGTAAAGCGGGTTCCGGATTCGGAGACGCGAATCCGGATCGGCGCCGGGGGGACTTCCATCGACCCCTCGGGCGTCAAGTATGTCCTCAACCCGTACGACGAGTTCGCCCTCGAGGAGGCCCTCAAGCTGAAGGAAGCGTCGGGAGAGGGAAGTGTCACCGCGATCGCCGCCGGTCCCGAGGACGCGAGGGAGACCTTGAGGTCCGCGCTGGCCATGGGGGCCGACGAAGGCGTCCTGCTCAAGGCGGAGGGCCCGATGGACGGATTGTCCACCGCCCGTGTCCTGGCCGAGGAGATCCGTGGCCGCGAGTTCGATCTCGTTCTTTGCGGAAAGCAGGCCATCGACGACGACAACATGCAGGTGCCGGCGATGCTGGCGGAAATCCTCGGCCTTCCGTGTGCCACGGTGGTCGTCGGGCTGGAGGTGAAGGACGGCGTCGCGCGGGCGCACCGCGAGATCGAGGGGGGGCACGAGATCGTGGAGTTCGCCCTTCCCGGTGTCGTCGCGGCTCAGAAGGGGTTGAACGAGCCTCGATATCCGAGCCTGAAGGGCATCATGGCAGCGAAGCGAAAGCCGCTCGAGGAGAAGGACGTGTCTTCGGGCGAGCCCGGAATCGAGTTGATCGAGCTCACCCCGCCGCCGCCGCGACCCGAGCCCCAGATCGTGGGAGAAGGCGCGGAGGCGGTCCCGGAGCTGGTGCGAAGGCTGAGAGAGGAAGCGAAGGTGCTCTGATGGGCGATATTCTGGCGTACGCGGAGACGCGCGACGGCGAGCTCCGCCCGGTGGCCGGCGAGGTGGTCTCGGCGGCGAGGGACCTGGCCGATTCCCTCGGGGGGCAGGTAGTCGTGCTCGTCCCGGGCGGACCGGGCACCGCCGAGGCTTCGGCGGCGCTGGCCCGGCATGGCGCCGACCGGATCCTGACCTGTGAGGCGGAATCGCTGGGCCTCTACCGTCCCGACGAGATGGTGGCCCTGGTCGCTTCGATCTGCGAGGACCTCGAGCCGGACGCGGTGTTGTTCCCCGCGACCGCGCAGGGCAAGGACCTGTCCGCCCGGGTGGCGGCACGGCTGGGAGTGGGCCTGGCCGCGGAGGTGACGGAGGTCTCGGCGGCGGACGGAGAGCTGACCATCACGCGGCCGGTATACGGTGGCAAGGCGTACGCCCGCCTGCGGTTCCGGACGTCTCCGGCCCTCATGAGCCTGCGTCCGAACGTATTTCCGGCGGAGATCCGTCCCCGGGAGGCGTCGGTGGAGAGCGTGGCGCTTCCGGAGGTCGAACCGCGCACCCGGGTGGTCGGCTTCGAGGCCTCCGAGAGGGTGGCGCTGGACGTCCGGGAGGCTCCCGTGGTCGTGTCGGGCGGTCGCGGCTTGCAGGACCCGTCCAACTGGCAGCTGCTGGAGGACCTGGTCGAGGCGCTGGGGGACGGAGCGACGCTTGGAGCGAGCCGAGCCGTCGTCGACGCGGGCTGGAGGCCTCACTCCGAACAGGTCGGCCAGACGGGCAAGGTGGTCTCTCCGACCCTGTATTTCGCCGTCGGGATCAGCGGGGCGATCCAGCATCTCGCCGGCATGCGCACGGCCGGTGTCATCGTGGCCGTCAACAAGGACCCGGAGGCGCCAATCTTCGGCGTGGCGAACTACGGAGTGGTCGGTGACCTCTTCGAGGTGCTGCCGAGACTGACGGAAGAGATCCGGGCGACCCGGTCGTCGGGCGCCTAGGCGCCGGCCATGGACTCCGACGCAGCGGTGTCGAGCGACGGGCTGAGGCTTCCCTCCCACGCCTTTCTGATCGCCACCTTCGCCCCGGTGCTGGCCGCCGTGGCGCGGGTAGCGCTGCACGGCTTCCTCGGGCCCTGGGCGCTACTCGTATGGCTGGTCGGCCTGGCCCCGGTCTTCCTTCTCGCTCGCTACCTGGGCTGGAAGGGCGCGCTGCTGGGTCTGGCCTGGACATCGGCGATGGTCGTGTTCGCGGAGCTGTTCGCGGCACTGCTCGATGGTCAGTCACCGGAGTGGAATCTCGTGGGTGCGGTCGTGGCGGTCGTCGCCTCGGTCGCGCTCGGGGCGGGTCTGGAACGTCAATGGTGGGATCAGCGTCCCGCCGGGCCCCCGGCGGCCCGTGTGCCCGAGCCCTGTGTCGACGATCTGCCGACCGGTCCCGTGCTCGACTACTACTTCGACAAGCTCTTCGAGGCGGCCCGGCGGAAGCCTCCCCTGACGATCGTTCTCTTCCAGGTGGATCGCTACGACGAATTCGTTTCGATGTACGGTGAGACGAAGGCGTGCCGGGCCCTCGAGGTGGCGGTGGAAGCGCTCAAGGCGCAGGTCCGGGCCAGCAACATGTACGGCCGGCTGGACGAGAGACGGCTGATCGTGTTTCTGAACGGCGAGTCCCTGAGCACCGGTCACGGCTTCGCCCTGCGGGTGCTGGAAGAGGTCGTGAGCCTCCCGGCGCCGTGGTCCGGACGGGTCACCCTGAGCGCGGGTGTGGCAGGTTTCGAGACGCCGATGCCGGGCCGGGAGGCGCTTCTCGCCCGCGCGCGACAGGCGCTCGACACCGCCCGGCGGATGGGTGGGGAGCGGGTGGTGGTCGCCTCCGGATCGACCGGGGAGATGCTGGTGACGCCCGGGATGACCGTCGTGTCGCCCGAAGGCAAGGTGAGGGAGATCCGCGGAGGCGTCTGAACGGGGGGCGGCTCCCGTCGAGTCTTACGGTGGCGACGGGTCCGCGTCCGCCTCGAGCCGCGTCCGCACGCACGACACGAAGCGGCGAAGCAGGAGCTCCGCAGCGCCGGCCAGCAGCCGGCCGAGGATCGGGCCGTTCAGGCGGCCGTCGAGCCGGACCTGCAGGTCGACTTCGATGCGTGTGGAAGCGTCGCCGGCGGCCTCGAGCCGGCTCCGCATGCGCAGGTCCGCACCGCCGTCCCCTTTCGACTCCCGCGCCCTCGCCGCCATCAGCACCGAGTGCGCCGCCTCATCCTTCTCCTCGAACCTCCCCTCGCCGCGGAGCGTCGTCCCGACCGGACCGACGCGGAGATCCACTTCCCCGAGCAGCCGCCCGTCCTCGACGTCGAGCAGGTGCGCCCCCGGCATACAACCGGCGATACAATGCGGATCGGTGAGGAAACCCCACACTTCCGGGACCGGCCGTTTCACTTCGTACGAGTGATTCAGACGTATCGACATGGGCCTCCCGGTGGCGCGAAGATCTCGGATCGCGGGCCAACGTGGGCCGGACCGCGTGAAACCGTCAAGCCTCCCGTGCCCCCTGCGGCGTCGAGCGCATAGATTGCCCGGCATGAGCATCCGCGAGGTGTACGGCTCGGTCCGCGCCTGGAGCCGACGAGGCGAGGCTTGGGCGGAGGCGATCCTGGTGGCGGTCCGGCGATCCGCCCCGCGCCCCCCCGGGGCCCGATACGTGGTGGGGCGTGACGGTGCGTTCGCCGGAAACCTCTCCGCCGGGTGCGTCGAGGCGGACCTGCACGAGCGCATGGTGACGTTGCTGGGTGGCGGCGATCCCGCCGCCGCGCGCCGGGTTTCGTACGGAATCAGCGACGATGAAGCGGCCGGAGTCGGCCTGTCCTGCGGGGGTGAGATCGACGTGCTTCTGCGCTGCCACGAGGCCGCGGGGCCGGTGTGGGGCGCCCTCCTCGAACGGCTCGGCGAAGACGGCCGGGAGCCGTGGGCGGGAGCGCTGATTACCGACCTCTCCGACGAGTCCCTGGGGGCGCAGCTCCTGGTGGACGGGACGGGAACGGTCGCCCGCGACGACGGCGCACCCGGGTGGCCCGACTCCGCCGACCGGGCGCTCCTCTTCGCCCGGGAGGGCGCCGAGTCCATGGAGCTCGCCGGCCTCGGTCCGGTCTTCGTGGACCGCATTCTTCCGGCGCGAAGATTGGTCATCGTCGGCGCTTCGGTGATCGGGGCGGCCCTGGCCCGGCTGGCTCCCTCGGTCGGGTATCGGGTCGCGGTGGTCGACCCGCGGCAGGGGCTGGTCCACGCCGCGGGACTCGAAGGAGCGGATGTCCGGGTCGATTGGCCCTCCGAGGCGCTGGCCGACCTTTCGCTCGACGAATGGACCGATGTCGCGGTGCTGGCGCATGACGAACGTCTGGATGTCCCGGCGTTGCGCTCGGCGCTGGAAGCCGGGTGCCGCTACGTCGGTCTGCTCGGTGGTCGCCGCACGCAGAGGCTCCGGCGTGAGGCCCTCCGCGCCGCCGGCGTACCCGAGTCGGACGTCGAACGAATCCGCGGGCCGATCGGGCTCGATCTGGGTGCCGTGACTCCCGAGGAGATCGCCGTGTCCGTGCTCGCCGAACTGCTCGCAGTGAGACGTCTAGGAGCGACGGACGCGTGAGCGGAGATTTCGCCGGAGGCCCGCACCCGGGCCCGACCGGGACTCCGACCTATGCAGGCCTCATCCTGGCCGCCGGGCGTTCGACCCGAATGGAGGGCGAGTCGAAGCTGCGGGCGCGGTTCGGCGATGATTCCGTCCTCGGACGCGTCACGAACATTGCCCGATCCGCCGGCCTGGAACCCATCCTCGTGGCCACGTCGGGACCGGGTACCGGCATCAGGGCGCTGCTGGCCGGCCGGGGGGTGTGCTTCGTTCCGGTTCCGGGCGAGCAGGGACGACTCGCGTCGGCGATGGCGGGACTCGCGAGCGTCCGACGCCTGACGGTCCCCGGGGTCGCCATCCTTCTGGGTGACGAGCCGGGACTCCGACCGGACGACGTTCGGCAGGTGGTGACGGTGGTTCGGGAGAGTGACGCGCTGGCCGGCCGTGCGCGCTACCGGGACCGTCCGGGGCACCCGGTGGTGCTGAAGTCCGGAGCGCTCGTGTCCATACGGAACCTCGCCCGCGACGCCGCTCCGCAGGCGAGCCTGTGGAACC
>NZ_JBZQEK010000001.1:0-12794 GCF_058719085.1 Candidatus Benthicola sp. | reverse complement strand
GTCCATGGGGTCCGCCATGCGCGAGTTCCGGCGAAGCCTCAACCAGATTCAGCGGGAGCTCGAGGAGGTCGATCCGCGGAAGGACATCCCGGGTCGCGAGCTGCTGGACGACATCCGGTCCATGAAGAGCGGAAAGTGGCTGGACCCGAACCAGACCCGGGTGCCGGAGTCGCAGAAGCGTCCTCCGAGCCCCGCTGGGCCCCAGCAGACGGGAGAGGCCGTCCGATCCGGCGCGGACGCCCCGCCGGTTGCGTCGGAACCGGGTGACGGGGAGGACGAGGAACAGCTACCGATGTTCGACACGGGCAGCGAAGGTCCCCCTGCGCCCGGGGATCGCCCCGCGGCGTCCGACGAGGCCGAGCCGCGGCCCCGACCGGACGCTCCGGCTACGGACGACAGTCGATCCGGCTGATGCGGGGCGGACCGACCTGCGTGCCCTCACTCGCCAGATAGAACCGCTCCCCGCTCACATCGAACGTCAGCCCCTCCCCCTGGGGCTCATCCGCTCCGTGGAGGCTGGCGGAGGAAGGGGTGGCCGTGGTGTCGAACGCGGCCGATCCGGCCCATTCGAACAGGTATAGGGCCACGTAACTTCGAATGGCGAGTCGCGTTCCGTCCGGCGAGAGGTCACCCGCCGTCACCCAGAGAGCGGTCACGTCGGGGGAGATGGGCACGTCGAGCCGCCCGACCCTCTGCAGGGCCACCGGACCGTCGACAGACTCCAGCGTCTGCAGGTCCGCCACGTAAAGTTCGACCCTTCCGTCCCGTCCCTTCGTCACGATGCCCAGCTCTCCCCGGTCCGAGTCCACGAAGAGCGTCTCGGCGTCTCTCGGACCGCCCGGATACACCATCGTGTACCCTGCCAGCGGGCTAACCGGAGGCAGGTCGATCGAACCCTCGGTAGGAAGCTCCGGGAGGGGAAGCCGATAGACGTAGATCTGGTCGTGGATCGCCAGGTTGTCACCCATGTCCGCGTAGTACAGGCACCATCCCTCCGGGCAGCCGGCCATCGCGATGTCTTCGACGTCCCGGCTGGTGGCGTCCACCACGAGCGCCTGACCCACCACCTCGCCCGTCGAGTCGACCGCGAAGAGCACGGGATCGTGGCCGCTGTCGTTGTGGAGCCAGAACAGGTCGCCCCGACGCGGGTCCCTGGCGATTCCCGAGGCCTCCGACAGCTCATCCGGCAGCGTCCGAACGGCCACCGCAGGTCCGCACACCGGGTCGTCTCCATCTTCGCCGGCGTCCGCGACTCCGGACGAGCACGCCGCCAGAGCGACCAGACCGAGTGTTGTCCCCGGGCGCACCACGGAACGGAGCCTGCCTGGGGCCAACCGGACGGCCCAGTGCTCGAAACGGTTCAACGGTGTTCTCCTCCTCGCCGGCTCAGGGCGCGGACTCCAGGCGCTGCCGGTACTCGCGGCTCCCCTTCTCGTCCAGGAGCCTCAGCCAACTGACCGCATCGACCTGGTTCGCTACCGTGGGCGTGTCGATGCCGATCACGCGAACACCCGGGAAGCGCTCCCAGTCGCCCGTGGAGCGGACGGTCAGGCGTATCCTGGATCCCTTTTGGCATTCCGTGCACAGCCGGATGCGGTCTCCCTCGACCGGCCGGGCGTCCAGCCGATAATCGCCGGGCGCCCCGGACGAGTCCAGTTCGAGAGAGAAGCCCGACAGCCAGCCCGACACCTCCCACTCCCCCGTCAGGTCGACCCCGGGGCCGGGAAGCGGCACCAGCTGGGCAAGGGGGTGTGGCTCGCCTTCCGCATCACGGAGGTCCGAGTCCTCCGTTGCCTGTCCTGTCGAAGCGTCCTCTCCGCCCCCGGTGATCGTCCAGCCGAGAAGGCGGATCGGAGCGTGGAGCGCCTCGAGGAGGGCCGCGGGGTCCAGCCGCAGGATCTTCTTCGTCTTTCCCTCGTCCCAATCGATCTCGATCTCCACGCCCTCGCCGCGGATCCCGGCCTCTCGCAGCGCCTCGAACGGGAACGGCATGAAGAGCGTCTCCGGTTCGGCCGGGGTCAGCCAGCCGATCCTCCGCTCCACCTCGTCACCACGCACCTTCGCCTTCAGTTCGGCGCCTTCCACTGCGGTGACGGCGAAGGCCGCGAGGCGCACTCCAGCGACTCCGTACAGCTCGTCTTCCCGCCAGCCGAGAATCGGTTCCGGGCCGGCGTCGGGGTCGGCGAGGACCCACGGGGCGGGGCCCGTCCGCGTGTCGCCGTAGGGCCGGGAGGCCTGAACCCGCAATCCGTCCAGGGAGCCGCCGACGCCGGCCGGCTCGATCGAGGCCACCAGGCCGAAAGCGCAGTCTCCCGACACGGCCTTGAGAAGCAGGGTGTTGTAGCCGCGCCCGATCCGAACGAGCGCCTCGAACGGCCCGGGCCCTCCCGCGGCGCCGTCCTCCATCGCGCCCGAGAGCCCGTCCAGCGACCGTCCGTTCAGCCACGCCCGGACCTCCGTACAATCGATCCCGCCCCAGTGGAGCGAGATCGTACGATCCGCCACCGATCTCAGGTAGGCGTGTGCGTACACGACCACCGGCCCCTCCGCCTCCGCCTCGCGGTCCTCCAGGTCGAGAACGAGGGAGGAGTCCCGTCGAACGAGCGTCCAGTCCGCTCCCGCCACCGTGCGGCCGCGATCCGGAAGGACCCCGACTTCTCCGGGGGCGGCGAGGCGATCGGTGGCGAGAGGGTCCGCGTCCGATGCGACCGGGAACGGGCTCGACACGAGCCAGCGGTCCAACGCGATCCGGGAGTCCGTCGCTTCCTGGCCGACCGCCAGGCCCGCTCCGGAGAGCCACAGCGCCAGCGACCACCCGGCCGTCCATCCCGCCGTTCGTATCCCGTCTCTGAGTACTCGTACCATCCGCATGACTCCGCGCTCCGTGCACCGCCTGCTTGACCCGTGAAGGCGGAACACTCTAACCTCGTGTCCGGATCGACGCACCCTTTTCCGGGGCTCGGAAGCGGTCGACACATGCGCGAAATCGTAGCATTCACGGTCAACGGCGACCCCGTGGAAGCGGGCGTTCCCTCGCACTATACCCTGCTCGAGACTCTGCGATACATCCTGGGCCTCACCGGGAGCAAGCAGGGGTGCGACAAAGGTGACTGCGGGGCCTGCACGGTGCTCCTGGACGGAGAGGCCGTGCTGTCGTGTCTCCTGCCGGTACACGAGGCCGCCGGACGGTCCGTCGTCACGGTCGAAGGCCTGGCGCACGGCCCGGCTCCCGCTCCCCTGCAGGACGCCTTCGACCTCACGGGCGCCGCGCAGTGCGGCTTCTGTACGCCGGGTATGTTGTGCAGCGCCACCCAACTGTTGTCCGAGACGCCAGAGCCGAGCCGCGAACACATCCAGGACGCCCTGTCCGGAAATCTTTGCCGTTGCACGGGCTACACGAAGATCTTCGAGGCGGTCGAAGTGGCGGCCGAGGCCGTCCGCACCGGCCGTTCCGTGAGCGAGGTGGTGACCGGGAAGCAGACGAGGAGGTGAGGCCCATGCGACGAATCACCATGCTTGCCCTGCTCGCCGGGATGGCCGTCGGGCCACGGGCCCTCCCATCCCAGGTCGTCCAGCACCCGTTGAGCGTCACCGATGGGCTCGAGCTCCTCAACGTCCGGGCGGAGCCGGTGGAGCTGGAGGGCCGGACCGGTTTGAGGGTGACCCGCGCGGACGACTACTCGGGAGGCGAGACCCTCGTCGTCCTGAGCGGCCTGCGATTCTCGGACGGCGTGATCGAACTGGAGCTGGCGGGCGAGCCCGCCCCGGACGCAGCTCCGAGCATGCGCGGCTTCGTCGGCGTCGCCTTCCGAATCGACCCGGAGGACGCGGAGCGTTACGAGTGCTTCTACCTGCGCCCGACGAATGCCCGGGCCGCCGAGCAGCTTCGCCGCAATCACTCCGCGCAGTACGTGTCGCACCCCGACTATCCCTGGTATCGACTGCGCGAAGAGTCCCCAGGCGAATACGAATCGTACGTGGACCTGATTCCCGGCGAGTGGACTTCCGTACGGATCGAGGTCGAAGGGGCCCGCGCACGGCTGTACGTTCACGGCTCCGAGCAGCCGGTCCTCGTCGTAAACGACCTGAAGCGCGGTCGATCGGAGGGGTACATCGGCCTGTGGCTGCACGAGTCGACGGTCGCCCACTTCCGCGACCTCCGCATCACGCCTGCGAACCCGGCCGGCTGACGCATGCACCCCGACGAGCTGAACGCACTCCAGCGCGCCACCGCCGCCGAGCCCGATGTCGGTGAGCCGACGAGCGACCTGAACGTCCTCGGCCAGCGGAACCGGAAGCCCGAAGGCCTCCGGAAGAACACCGGCCGCGAAGCCTACACGGACGACCTCGCCCTGCCCGGCATGCTGCACGCCAAGCTTCTCCGAAGCCCCCACCCGCATGCACGCATAGTATCGATCGACGCTCAACGCGCTACACGAATGCCCGGTGTGCACGCGGTGATCACGGGCGCCGACCTGCCCACGCCGTACGGGATCATCCCGTGGACACGGGACGAGCACGCGCTCGCCGTCGACCGCGTGCGGTTCGTCGGGGATGCCGTGGCCTGCGTGGCGGCAGTGGACGAGGAAACGGCCCTCGAGGCCGTCGAGGCGATCGAGGTCGAGTACGAAGTGCTCCCGTTCTACCTGGAGCCGGCCGAGGCGCTCGGCGAGGCGGCCGCCTCGGAACCGATTCATCCGCCGAAGCGCGAGGGACGGAACGGAAACATCACGAAGCACGTGCACCTCGAGTTCGGCGACGTGGATGACCGGATGGGGGAAGCGGACCTGGTGGTGGAGGGCGACTATTTCTTCCACGGCACCACGCACGCCCCGATCGAGCCGCACTGCGCGATCGGCAGCGTGGACGCCGACGGGCTGCTCACCGTGTGGTCCTCTACCCAGGTGCCGCATTACCTGCAGCGCGAGTTGGCCCGCGTGCTGGAGCGGGACGTGGCCCGAATCCGCGTGGTGCAGCCGGCCGTCGGAGGAGCGTTCGGGGGCAAGTCGGAGCCGTTCGACCTGGAGTTCTGCGTGGCGCTGCTCGCTCTGCGGACGGGCCGGCCGGTGAAGCTGCTGTACACGCGGGAGGAGCTGTTCTACTCACACCGCGGGCGGCACCCGATGCAGATGTGGTACCGGGTGGGCGCTACCGGTGAGGGTCGGCTGAAGGCGGTGGACGCACGTACGATCCTGGACGGGGGCGCGTACGCTTCCTTCGGCCTGGTGACCACCTACTACAGCGGCCAGCTCCTGACGGCGCCGTACGAGCTCGAGTCGTACCGCTTCGACTCCACGCGCGTGTACACGAACAAGCCGCCGTGCGGGCCGAAGCGGGGGCACGGCTCGGTGCAGCCCCGCTTCGCGTTCGAGATCTCTCTCGACAAGGTGGCCGCCGAGCTCGGGATGGACCCGATCGAGCTGCGCCGACGGAACTTCATGGGCACCGGTCGTACGGTGAACGAGTTCCGGGTGCAGTCGAACGGGTTCCTGGAATGCCTTGATGCGGTGGAGAGGGCGAGCGGCTGGAAGGAAAAGCACCGCAAGCTGCCGTACGGCAGGGGGGTGGGCGTCGCCGGCTCGTGCTACATCTCGGGCACCAACTACCCCATCTACCCGAACGAGATGCCTCAGGCGGCCGTTCAGGTGCAGGTCGAGCGCTCGGGGCGGGTGAGCGTGCTCCACGGGGCCTCCGAGATCGGGCAGGGTTCGGACGCCACCATGGCGGCCATCGCGGCCGAGGAGCTCGGTGTGCCGCTCGGCTACGTGCGCGTGCTGTCCGCCGACACGGACCTCGTGCCGGTGGACCTCGGCGCATACTCGTCGCGCGAGACCCTCATGGTGGGGAACGCGTGCGTGAGCGCCTGCCGGCAGATCGCCGACCGGGTGCGGGAGAGCGTCGGCGGCAGCCTGGAGATCCCGCCCGAGCAGGTGCGCCTGGCCGGCGGGTGGGCGTTCGACGCCGCAACGCCGGCCGATGGCGATCGGCGTCTGCCGATCGCGGCCGCCTTCCAGCTGGCCGAGGCGGAGCACGGCACCCTCGGCGCGGTCGGGCACTACAACACGCCCAAAGAGGGTGTGCACGGAGAGTATCGGGGCGGAACGATCGGGGCATCTCCGGCCTACAGCTTCACCGCCCACGTGGCCGAAGTGGAGGTGGAGCCGGAGACGGGCTTCGTGGACGTGAAGACGATCTGGGTGGCGCACGACTGCGGCCGCGCCCTGAATCCGATGCTGGTGGAAGGGCAGATGGAGGGCTCCGCGTACATGGGGTTCGCGGAGGCCATCTTCGAGCAGCAGATCATGAAGCGCGGCGATCCCGAGGGCGGCCTGCACGACGCGCCGTCCCTGCTCGACTACCGGATCCCCACGTCCCTCGACTGCCCCGAGTTCGTGGCCCTGATCGTGGAGGCTTCGGATCCCGAGGGGCCGTACGGGGCGAAGGAGGCGGGAGAAGGACCCCTGCACCCATCGCTCCCGGCAATCGCCAACGCGATCTGGGACGCGGTCGGGGTCCGCATCGATGCGCTCCCGTTCACCCCCGACCGGGTGTGGCGGGCGATCCGGGAGGCGGGGGGATCGGCCGGTGGCGACGGGGCGGCCGGGAACAACGGAACGGAGGGAGGATGAGCGGAGAGGGAAAAGTGGAGAAGGCCACCCTGGCGGGCGGGTGCTTCTGGTGCCTGGACGGAGCGTATCGCGACCTGCGCGGGGTGATCTCGGTCGAGTCCGGTTACGCCGGGGGGCACGTGGCCGATCCGACGTACGAGCAGGTATGCACGGGGGCCACGGGGCACGCGGAAGTGGTGCGTGTCACCTATGACGCGGCGGAGATCTCGTATCGTGACCTGCTGGAGGCGTTCTTCTTCGTGCACGATCCGACGACCCTGAACCGCCAGGGCGCCGACGTGGGGACGCAGTACCGGTCGGCGATCTTCTACCACGACGAGAGCCAGAGGATGGAGGCCGAGGCGATCATAGCCGAGCTCGAAGCGGAAGGCGCGTTCGACGACCCGATCGTGACGGAGGTGACGGAGCTCGACGCCTACTATCCGGCCGAGGA
The DNA here is from genome assembly GCF_058719085.1 of Candidatus Benthicola sp. Classification (NCBI taxonomy): domain Bacteria; kingdom Pseudomonadati; phylum Gemmatimonadota; class Gemmatimonadia; order Candidatus Palauibacterales; family Candidatus Palauibacteraceae; genus Candidatus Benthicola; species Candidatus Benthicola sp. Next base: position 5,732 of record NZ_JBZQEK010000001.1, on the reverse strand, counting down.
CTACCACCAGGACTACTACCGCAACAACCCGGGCCAGGGGTACTGCCAGATGGTCGTCGCCCCGAAGCTGGCGAAGTTCCGGGCCCGCTACGCCGCGCGGCTGAAGGACGCACCCTCGTGAAGCAGCCCGTGTTCGAGATGGAGCGCTGGCAGTCCCGGTGGGAGAACGCGGTGGAGTTCAACCTGGCGGAGAGCGGGGTGCAGCCCCTCACGGTGGACGAGCTGCGGATGCTGACCGGCGTGGAGCCGGGCGACACCCTCCTCGGGTACGGGCACACGGATGGCAGCCCGCTCCTCCGGGAGCGCATAGCCGCCCTCTATCCGGGCGCGTCGAAGGGAAACGTGATCGCCACGGTGGGAAGCGCGGAGGCCAACTTCGTCACCCTGTGGCGTCTCGTGGAGCCGGGCGACCGGGTCGTGGTGCTCCGCCCGGCGTACGAACAGACCACCGGCCTCGCCGCCGGGCTCGGCGCGCACGTGGAGAGCGTGTGGCTCCAGGAGTCTCTCGGCTGGCAGCCGGAGCCGGGAGCGTGTGCCGCCGCGATCGGTCCGGGCACGCGCCTCGTCGTCCTCACGCACCCGAACAACCCGACCGGCCAGCCTCTCGAGGAAGCCGCGATCTCCGAGATCGTGGCCGCCGCGGAGGAAGCCGGTGCCTGGATCCTCTCCGACGAGGTATACGCCGGAGGCGAGCTGGACGGCGCCCGGACGCCGTCGCTCTGGGGACGAACGGAGCGCGTGGTGGTCACCGCCTCGCTCTCCAAGGCGTACGGATTGGCCGGGCTCCGGCTCGGATGGCTGGTGGCCCCGGAGTCGTTCCGGGAGGACGCGTGGGCCCGGAAGGACTACACGACGATCGCTCCCTCTCCGCTCTCGGACCGGCTCGCCGTCGCGGCTCTCGGCGATTCCACCCGCGAGCGTCTGCTCGAGCGCGGACGATCGATCCTGAGGCGGAACCTGGCGCTCCTCGAAGACTGGGCGTCCGAGCACGGCGGAATCCTGACCTTCCGAAAGCCCCGTGCCGGAGCGATTGCCTTTTTCCGCTACGATCTGCCGGTCGGATCCGGCGAGCTGGCCGAGCACCTGAGAACGGACCACGGGGTGCTGATCGTTCCGGGCGACCAGTTCGGCATGGATGGCCACTTCCGGATCGGCTACGGCTACACGAGCCCGCCCCTGGGGGCTGGCCTCGGACGTCTGTCGGCCGCGCTCCACGATCTCGCCGCGACCCGGGCGGGCGAGGGATGAGGGCGGCCGGGATGCGGGAGCGAAGCCGGTGCTGAGACTCCACCCCTACCGGTACCACCGGCCGGGCACGGTCGAGGAGGCGATCGCGCTGCTGGCGGAGCACGAAGGCGACGTGATGCCGATCGCCGGCGGTACGGACCTCGTCCCGAACATGAAGCACAAGCTGTTTACGCCCGGGCACCTGGTGTCATTGCGCGGGATCGACGGGATGCAGGGCATCGAGTCCGACGCCGAGGGGTTCACGATCGGCGCCACCACCTCCCTCGATGCCCTGTCCCGGCACTCGGAGATCCGGGAGTCCCTTCCGTCCCTGGCGAGGGCCGCGGGTCTCGTGTCCGGACCGCAGCTGAGGCGCATGGGCACCATCGGCGGCAACGTCTGCCTCGACACCCGGTGCACCTACTACAACCAGACCCTCTTCTGGCGGAAGTCGCTCGGCTTCTGTCTCAAGAAGGACGGCGACGCCTGCCACGTGGTGAAGGGAGGCACCCGCTGCGTGGCGGCCCATTCAGCCGATGCCGCCACGGCCCTCCTGCCGCTCGGGGCGGAGCTGCGGATCGTCGGCCCCGAAGGTGAGCGCACGGTGCCGATCGAGCGCTTCTTCACCTCGGACGGGGTGTGGAACCGCCGCATGGAGCCGGGTGAGCTGCTCGTGTCGATCCGCGTGCCGCGACCCGCGTCCGGGACCCGGCACAGCTTCCAGAAGCTTCGGGCCCGGGACTCGATCGACTTCCCCATGCTCAACCTGGCGGCACGGGTCGACTTCGACGACGCCGGACGGGTCGCCGACGTGCAGATGGCGGCCTCCGCTATGGGTTCCTACCCGCGGAAGCTCGGAAAGCTGAGGGACGTCGCGGCCGGTCGCCCGCTGGACGGCACGGCGGTGGAGGAGCTGGCCGAGCAGGCGTTCCGGCAGTGCCGCCCGCTGGCCAACCTTCCCGTGGACATGGAATGGCGGCGGGCCATGGTCCCCGTGCTGGTGCGGCGGGCCCTGGCCGAGATGGTGGACTGAGAGACCGGGGGTCGATGTGAGAAGGGCCGGGATCGCTCCCGGCCCTTCGTTCCTGGCGTCTTCGGTCGGGCGTCAGGCGTCAGATGGACACCGGAGCGCCCCCGAACGGCTCGAACAGGTGCTCCCCGAGGTCGAACACGTCTCCCAGCAGGTCGTAGAGCTCCAGCAGGGCCGCCACATCCTCGCCGGACAGCGGTTCTCCGTCCGCCCGCTCGAACACCGGGTCGCCCTCGGTGCCGCTCACGTAGAGGGCCGGCTCCCCGTTGTAGGTCAGGACTCCCGAAAGCGTGTTGTCGGCCGCCAGCTCCATGCTCAGCACGGCCACATCCGAACCGTTGCGAATCCTGAGGCCCGCGGTCGCCACCTCTATCGAGCCCTCGCCCGAAAGATCCAGCTCGGTCGAGAGCGTGGTTTCCACGATCACGTCCTCGCCCGCCAGGGACAGCCGGTAGTCGACGTCGACCGAGACCATCTGGGTCGAACCGAGCACCGTGGCCGTCTCGGTGAGCTCGAAGTCGAGGCGCTCGGTACCGTCCGAGATGTACCCGTCGGCGGTCAGCGTGGCGCTGAGGTCCTGCTCCCCGAGAAGCTGATAGGTCATCTCGATGAAGTAGTCCACCAGGGCCTGTCCACCGCTCTCGGCGTAGACCCCGAGGCGCGTCGCCGAGGCGTCGCCCTCGTCCGTGAGGTCCAGGAACCCGGTCTCGGTCAGGGGCTCGGCCGGGCGTCGGGTCAGCGGATCGATCGCGTACAGGATGAACCGGATGCCATTCGCCGGCGCGCCGGCGCGCTCGGTCGGCACGTAGTGGCCTTCGGTGGCGCCCCACTCGAACGTCACCCCGAGCAGATTGCTCGGAAAGATCGGCTCCATCGAGCTGGCCATCATCGAGCTGTAGACGACCCGCGCCGAGAGCGGGGTCACCGCCCGGTCCAGCCGCTCGGGCGTCACCACCGAGAACGTTCCACCGGCGAGCGACAGCCCTTCCGAGGCCAGCTCGAGGCTGACCAGCATGTCGCTGTCCGAGTCCAGGCGTGCCTGGAGGTTCTCGGTTGCCTGCTCCGCTGCCACCGGGTCGAAATCGGTGCCCGACGGACCGCTGGGCCCGTCGTCGCTGCATGCCGTGGCACCGATGGCGAAGACCGCCAGCAGCGCGGTCCACCTGAGATTCCGAAACATGGGATTTCCTCCGTTACGTCTTCTTTCGTTCCTTCAGCGTCTTCGCGGATCCCGGACGACGCCGATCGGGCGCACCATTCCGGCCCATCGTCGAGCAAGGCACGTGCCCCGAGCGGCGGTGGCATGAATCGACAGGCACGGCGCGGCCTTCCGGCGGATAGCGCCCCGCCGGGTCCGCGCGGTCGGGCGCTACACTTTGCAGCCTGCGTGGGATCGCTTGCGAACCGCCGGACGGTCGCCTTGACGCACAGGGCTCTTCACCGGTACATCCCGCGCGGCGGAACCCCCGTCTCTCGAGCTTCACCCCGGGAAGCGAAGAAAAGGCCGGACCGATGATCGATACGAGCAAGCGACGAATCGGAATCCTCGTCGGCGGCGGACCCGCCCCGGGGATCAACAGCGCGATCAGCGCAGCAGCCCTCAAGGCCATCGACCACGGCTGCGACATCGTCGGGATCCTCGACGGATGGGAGCACCTGGTGACGGGCCGCACCGACATGGTGCGACCGCTGCACGTCTCGGACGTCTCGCGCATTCACACGGAGGGAGGCTCGATCCTCCGCACCTCACGGACGAACCCGAGCAAGACCCCGGAGAGTCTCGAGCGGACCGTGAAGGCGCTCAGGGACCTCAGCCTCTCGGGCCTCGTGACGATCGGTGGCGATGACACCGCCTTCGCGGCGCGCGAGGTGGCGGAGGCAGCGGACGGCACGATCCGGGTGGCGCACGTCCCGAAGACGATCGACAACGATCTCCCGCTTCCAGCCGACATGCCGACCTTCGGGTACGAGACGGCCCGCTACGTGGGGAGTGACCTGTGCCTCAACCTGATGGAGGACTCGCGGACCACGAACCGCTGGTTCTTCGTGGTGGTGATGGGCCGCAAGGCCGGGCACCTGGCGCTGGGAATCGGCCGAGCCGCCGGGGCCACGTGCACGATCATCCCGGAGGAGTTCCCGGGCGAGCAGATCACCTTCGACGACGTGTGTACGATCCTCGAGGGGGCGATCCTGAAGCGCCGGGCGCTCGGACGCCGGGACGGTCTGGCCATCATCGCCGAGGGAATCGGCGAGAAGATGGATCCGGCCGAACTGGCCCGCATCCCGGGCGTGCACGTGGAATACGACGGATACGACCACATCCGGCTGGCCGAGATCCCGATGGAGACGATCCTCAAGCGGGCAGTGCAGAAGCGCTTCGAGGAGCGGGGGGACAAGGTCACGATCACCGACCTGAGGCTCGGCTACGAGCTGCGGTGCGCCAAGCCGATCACCTTCGACATCGACTACACCCGCACCCTGGGCTTCGGGGCCGCCCGTTTCCTGCTCAACGAGCCGAACGACCCGGCCCTCCGGGTGGGCGGCATGGTGAGCCTCGGCCGCGGCGGGCACGTGCGGGTGCTTCCGTTCGACGAGTTCCGGGATCCCGAGACCGGTCGAACGCGGGTCCGGCTCGTCGACACGGACTCCGAGGCCTACGCCGTGGCCCGCCAGTACATGCTGCGGCTCGAGCCGACCGACCTCCAGGACCCGGCGATGCTCGAGAGGCTGGCGCGCCAGGCTCGAACGGACACCGCCAGCTTCCGCGAGAGGTTCGGGCCCGCCGTCGGTCTGAATCGGTGACGCGATCCGGTCATCGGGTGGTCCTGTTCGATCTCGACGGGACCCTCATCGACAGCGAGCGGCTGATCCTCGCCTCCTACCGTCACGCGATGCTCGAGCACCTCGGGCGGGTTCCCCCCGAGAACGCCTGGAGGGCCACGATCGGCCAGCCGCTCGTCGTCCAGATGGCGATGTTCGCGAAGAGCGAGGACGACGTCGAGGCGATGATACACACCTACGTGACCCATAACCTCGCGAACCACGACCGGTACGTTCAGCCGTTTCCGGGAGTGCGGGAGACGGTGCAGGCCGTGAGGGAATCGGGTCGGGTCCTCGGTATCGTGACGAGCAAGAAGAGGCGCGCCACCCGCATGGGGCTGGCACGCTGCGAGCTGCCGGAGGCGTGGTTCGAGGCCGTCGTCACGGCGGACGACGTGCAGCGATACAAACCCGACCCCGAGCCCGTCCTCGAAGCCCTTCGCCGGCTGGGCGCGGCCCCGGAAGAGGCCCTGTTCGTCGGAGACAGCACCCACGACATGAAATCGGGCCGGGCGGCCGGCGTCACCACGGCCGCGGTTCTTTGGGGGCCCTATTCCCGCGATCAACTGGAGCCGACGGAGCCGGATCTGTGGCTGCGTGAGCCGGGTGACTTGCTGGAGGTACTGGGGCTCGCCGGCTGACCTTCACACTTCCT